>CALCXL010000923.1 GCA_937907595.1 uncultured Pseudomonadota bacterium | reverse complement strand
CAGCCCCGAGAGGATGCCGCGGGCGTCGGCGGGCAACGTCGACATCATCGCCAGCCCCGTCGTCATCTCCCCCAGGTTCATCAGGGCGATGGCGTGCACGCAGTTGAGGTGGTTGCGCACCTTGCGGCGGTCGCGCAGATGAACGCGGGCGTAGCCGGGCTCCAGCTCGTCGACGAGGGCGCCGATCGAGCCGGTGTAGGGCGCCGCCTGACCGATCGCCAGGCTGAACAGCCGCTTGCCGCCGGGCAGGGGAGCCATCCGCTTCCACATGCCCCGCACCCGCTCGCCCACCGCCGTCGCTTCCGCCATCGTCGCCTCCACCTTCGCCTCCGACCGCCGGGGCCGGGGGTGATTGAATACTCATTCAGCGTCCCGGTGGCAACAAGGTCTGACGGCGGCGGTGCGGGCTGATTACCCTGCGCTCGAGTGCGGCGCCGACTGCGGCGCAGCGGAGGTCCCCATGAAGCAGATGGTCCTGATCCTGATGGCGGTGCTCTCCGTCGGCTGCGCGCGCCGCGGCGGCGGCGGCGGCGGCGGCGGCGGCGGTGGGGACGTCGACGACTCCCCGGGCGCGCTCAGCGGCTTCGTCCTGGACGTGGACCAGGAGGGCAGCACGGCCCTGTCCGCGATCTACATGGAGGAGGAGCTGCCCGGGGGCCTGCAGCGCATGGTCGTGGCGACGTCGGGCATGACCTGCGCCGCCTACCGGGCCTACTGGGAGACCGTTGGGCCCGCCTACGAGCAGTGGTACCAGGACGGGGACATCGAGGCCCTGACCGGCGCCCTGCGCGACGGCATCGGCGCCCTGCCCGGCGTGCCCGGCTGGTTCGGCATGATGAACATCCCCGCGCACCTGGAGGCCGGCGACGCCCTGGAGAACGGCGTGGACATCACCCTCACCGAGTTCCTGGACGAGCCGGCCGAGGACCCGGAGCTGCTGCCCTACGCCATCGGTCGCTACGCGTCCCTCAGCCCGCCCGACGTCGGCGAGCTGGACGCCCTGGGCTCGTCGGCGCGCGGCGGGGCGGCGGGCGTGGCCCTTTGGTACGGCAACTACGACCCCGTGGGCCCCAGCACGTCGCAGGACCGGGACGCGACCCTGAGCTTCGACGCGGAGCACTGCGAGCTGGACGACCTGGTCCTCGAGGAGCCGTAGGGGGCCGGCGGCCCGGCGCCTCGCTACCGCACGCGCGGCTTGGGGGGCGCTACCGCCCGGGCAGGCAGGCCTCCTCGGGGGCCCAGACGCTCTCCGAGGGCGGGAAGGGCAAGACGGCGACGGCGCGCAGATCGTCGCGGCAGACCCGCAGGTTGCTGCGGGTGCCGGCGTACAGGGCCATGGCCGAGGACTCGGGGCGCGCGTCGGGGCTCCAGGCTCGGGCCAGCCCGTCCTCCGAGCCCGTCCAGAGCCGCTTGGAGCCGGAGGCGAAGGCCAGGGCGGTGACCTCGCCGCCGCCGGCCACGAAGGCTGTGCGCAGGGCGCCCTTCTGCAGGTCCCAGACCCGGACCTCGCCGCCGGAGAGCGCCGCGGCGAGCAGGGTGCCGGTCCCGTCCAGGGCCAGGGACCGCACCGCCCGGCCCGATCGGAGCGGGCGCAGGAGCAGGGCCCCGCTGGAGGCGTCGAAGGCCGCGACCGCGCCCCCTTCGGCCGCCGCCGCCACGATGCCGGCCGACGGGGCGGTGGCCAGCGCGGTCAGCTCGCCGGGGCCCACCACCAGGCGGCGCCGCTCGATCCCCGTGGCCGCGTCGCGCAGGACGACCACGCCCTCCTCGTCGCCTTCGCCGGCCAGCAGGCCGTCGGCCAGGGCGGCCACTTCGCTGCCCTGGGCTCCGGCCGTCACCGTCCGCCAGAGCGTCGCGGCGCCCAGGGGATCCCAGCCGAGCAGCTCCTGGGGCCGGGCGACCACGAGCACGCCGCCGTCGGCTGCCCACACGGTGGAGGGGTCGCCGTCGGAGCCCGACAAGCCCTCGCCCAGGGGACGGAAGTCGCGGGCGTCCCAGACCCCGAAGCGTCGGCTGGCGTCGGCGCCGGCCACGCGCAGGCCCTCGGGGGACCAGCTCAGGCTGGCCAGGCCGTCGTCCCCGTCCAGGCGCGCCACGCGTCGGCCGCGGGCGGCGTCCCAGATCTGCGGGCCGTCGCTGAAGCCCAGGAAGCCCAGCCGGTCCGAGCCCGGCGCCCAGGCCAGCGCGTGCGCCGCGAACCCGGGGCCGCGCAGCTCGACGGGGGCCCGGCCCTCCGCCCCCCACAGCACCACCCGTCCGTCCGCCCCGGCCAGAGCCAGGGTGCCGCCGTCGGGGGACAGGGTGAGCTCGGTGATGGTCCCCCGGTGCTGCAGGCTGCGCTCGGGGCCGGCGTCGTCCGGTCGCCACAAGCGCACCACGCCGTCGGAGCCGCCGCTCGCCAGGGCCGTGCCCGACGGACGCCAGGCCAGGGTGTTGACCCAGCCGCGGTGGCCGCGCAGCACCGACTCCTCGACTCCTTCGGCGGTCGAGACCCGCACCGTGCGGTCCCAGGAGGCCGAGGCCAGGCGGTCCCCCGACGGCGACCAGGCCAGCCGCGTGACCTTCTGGCGGTGCCCGCGCAGGCGGCTGCCCCGGGCCAGGGTGTCCAGGGCGGCGATCTCCACCAAGCCCCGGCTGTCGCCCACCGCCACGCGCAGGCCGTCGGGGCTGATCGCCAAATGCTGCACTGCGCCCCGGCGACGTCGACCCAGGGCCACGCGCTCGCCGTCGGGCAGGGACCAGCGGCCCACGCTGCCGTCGGCGAAGCCCGCGACCAGGCTGCGCCCGTCGGAGCTGAGGTCCGCGGCGGTGAGCTGCGCGTTCGGGGCGCGGTCCAGGGGGAGGGGGGCCCCGTCGTCCAGCCGCCAGGCTCCGGGGCCGTCGGTGCCGCCGTCGGCCACCACCACGTCATCGGCGATGCGGATCCACTGGATCGGGTCGGCGATGCGCAGGGCCCAGCGCGGCTCGCGGGCCGCCAGGGAGTAGAGGGCGACCTCGTCGGGGCTGCCCAGCGCGAGCAGGGAGCCGTCCTCGGAGAGGGACAGGGCGCCGATCTCCGCCCGGCCCGTCGCCAGCGGCGCCCCCGCCGAGTCGGCCTCCAGATCGTGCAGGTACACCGCCCCGCCGCGCCCGGCCCCGGCCAGCCAGCGCCCGTCGGCGGACCAGGCGAGCGCGCGCAGCGGCCCCTGGGGGTTGGTCCAGAGCAGGCGGTGCAGACCGGTGTCCACGGACCAGAGGGCGAGCGTGCCGTCCTCGCCGGCCACGGCCAGGGACGCGCCCGACGGGTCGAAGGCCGTGGCCAGGACCTCGCCGGTGACGCCGGGCAACTCCAGGGAGAGCGACGCGGGCTCCAGGCGGCGGTGCAGGGCGGCCAGGACGTCGTCGTGATCGCCGTGCTGGTCCCCGGCGAGGCCGGCGGAGGTGCGGGCGCCGGCGCGCACCAGGGAGAGCTGCCGGGCGGGGTCGTCGGCCAGGGCGGGGGAGGCGGCCTCGGCCAGGAGGGTGCGCACCCGGCTCTCCTGCAGGGCGGCGTCGGCGCGGTCGCGCTGGGCCTCCGCGCTGCGCCACTGGGTCCACAGGAAGGCGGCGACGGCAGCCAGCAGCAGGGCGACGGCGGCGGCCATGCGGTTGCGTCGCTTCAGGCGGCGATCGGCCAGGGCGCGGCGCTCGGTGCCCTCCAGGTAGTCGTCGACGGCGTCGGCGAGCTCCTCGGCGTCGGCGTGACGATCGCCGGGCTGGGCGCTCAGGGCACGCACGCAGATGCTCTCGATCTGCGGGTGGATGTGCCGTTGGGGGGCGCGCTCGGACGGGTCCACGGGCACCGTCGTCGCCGTCTTGTAGAGCAGCGCGGGCACCGACTCGGCCTGGTAGGCGCGGCACAGCGTCAGGATCTCGTACAGGATCGCGCCCAGGCTGAAGACGTCCGAGCGGGCGTCCAGCTGCTCGATCTCCCCCCGGGCCTGCTCGGGGCTCATGTAGCCGGGGGTGCCGATGGTGACGCCGTCCAGCGTTCGGGCCACCAGCGCGCGCTCCACCGAGTCGGCCCGCCACTCCTCCTGCTGGCCGGCGAGCAGGCGGGCCACGCCCCAATCGACCACCAGGACCTCGCCGAACTCGCCGAGCATCACGTTGCTGGGCTTGAGGTCGCGGTGCAGCACCCCGCGGCGGTGGGCGTAGGCGACCGCCTGGCAGACCTTCACGAACGCGGTCAGCAGGTGGTGCTCGTTCCACTCCTGCCAGGCGTCCTCGTCCTCCAGGCGCAGCAGGGACAACACCTCCGCCAGCTCGACGCCCTGCACGCGCTTCATGACGAAGTAGAGCTCGCCGTCGCGGGTCACGCCCATGTCGTGCACAGGCACAATGTTGGGGTGGTCCAGCTGGCTGGTGATCTGGGCCTCCGCCACGAAGCGGGCGAGCTGCACCCGGTCCAGGTCGGCCGTCTCCGCCACCACCTTGATCGCCACCTCCCGCCGGAGCTCGGGGTCCCGGGCCAGCAGCACCACGCCCATGCCGCCGCGGCCCAATTCGCCGATCACCTCGTACCGGCCGACGCGCTGGATGGAGTCGACGACGGGGCGGGCCGCGGGTTCGGTGGGGGGCAGGCTGCCGCCCAGCTCCAGGGTCTCCGGCAGGGGGAGGTCGCTGGCGGCGAAGACGTCGCGCACCGGCAGCGTGGCGACGTCCTGCGATCGACCAGCGCTCAGGGCGCGGGCCGACGCGGCGAACTTGCTGCCGGCGGAGTCTTCGGCCAGAGGGGGCCTCCCGGGCGGGATCATAGCGGCGGCGGGGGAGGGGACCGGTGACGGGGATTGGGGGGGACGGGGCGCTCAAGGCAGGAAGGCGACGTCCAGGGGTTCGGAGTCGAACTGGAGCCAGGGGCCCAGGGCCGTGCAGGTGGCGGGGTCGTAGCGGGCGAAGCCGTGCTCGTCGGCGTCGGGGGTGTTCCAGTGGTCCCGCCAGATGGCCCAGACCGCGCCGTCGGGGGCGGCCTTCATGTCCAGGCCCCAGGAGCTGTTCTGGCTCTGCTCCACCACGTCGCCGGTGGTCCGATCGACGCAGCGCACGGCGGTTCGGGCCGTGTTCGGCCAGTGCAGGGAGAAGACCGCGTGGTCCCCGCTGGCCGCCGCGCCGTTGAGGTCGCCGCCTTCGATCGTTCCGTCGTAGAGCGTGGCCACGCCGGCCCCCTCGGGGTCGATCGTCTGCAGGCCCTGGTCGGTCTTGACGAGCAGCGCGAAGGGATCGCCGGCCCAGGCGCTGAGGAAGGGGTTGGGGCCGGTGTCCCACGAATCGACGACCTGCTGGCTGGCGCAGTCGATGGCCACCACCTGCCCCACGGGGTCCGGGGCCCAGACCAGGGACTCGGTGTCCAGGCGCTGCAGGCCGACGTAGATCGTGCCGTCGTGTGCGACCACCGCGTGGGGCTCCGAGGATCCGTCGGCCCCCTCGGCGCGGTCGCTCAGGTCGATGGTGCCCAGGGCGGCGCCCGTCTGGGGGTCGTAGACGGCGACGTCGCTGCCCCCCCCGTCCTGCAGGAGGCCCATGCGGGACACGAACAGGCGGCCCGCGCAGACCGCCAGGGCCTGGGGGTTGGACGGGGAGCCGGTGGAGAATTCGAGGGTGGGCGCCGCGAAGTCCGGCCCGGGGTAGCGCCGCACCAGGTCCGAACCGAAGCGGCCCAGCAGCCAGGGGTCGCCGTCGGAGGCGTCCAGGACCCAGTCGGATCCCGCGAGCCCGAGCAGGAGGTCGTCGACGTCGCCGCCCTCCAGGTCCGACGTCGCCACCGTCGCGTCGCCGGTGTAGGCGCCGTAGAGCAGGACGGCGCGGCCGGCGGGGTCCACGGCGGAGTCGTCGTCGTCGTCCAGGGGCTCGTCCACAGCGGGGCAGCCCAGGAGCAGGAGGGCGCAGGCGAGGGCGGGGGAGCGGTTCATGGGGCAGAGCCTTGTTGTTGAGCGAGGGCGTGGCGGCGCAGGGCGGGGGGATCGGGGGACCAGCCCAGCGTCACCATCACGCCGCGGCCGGGCAGGGGGTGGCCTCGCACGTCCTGGAGGGCGACCAGGGTGCGGTCGTCCTCCCGGGGCCGATGGGGGTTGCGGTACTGCGACGCGGTGATGGTGTTGGCGACGTTGGTGACCTCGACGTGGATCCAGGGCCACAGGGGGCCGGGCTGCACGCGCAGGGAGAGGTCGTGCAGGGGGCGGGGGGCCTGCTCGAAGAAGTTGGAGGGGCTGTCGAAGGTCCCCGAGGTGTAGCTGAAGCGCCAGGCCAGACGCACGACGTCGCCGTGGAAGGCCGCGAGCCCGGCGTCCACCTGCCAGGTCGGCACGTTCGGCACGCGGTTGCCGACCAGACCCGGGGCGCCTTCCAGGATCGTCGACTCGCCGAAGGCCGTGAGCCCCACCGACACGTCGACGTGCTCCAGCAGCCGCCCCTCGACCTGGGCCTCGACGCCGGCCATGCGGGTGGCGCCCAGGTTGATGGGCACCGCCACGCGCTGTGCGGTGGGCACGAAGACGATGAAGTCGGCGGTGTCGATGAGGAAGCCGCCCACCTCGATGGCGCCCCCGACCATTCGGTGGGGCTCGCCCATCAAGCGCAGGCCTGCGTCGATCTGCACCGACGACTCCGGGAGCAGGTCGGGGTTGCCGTGGGTGCTGCCGCGATCGCCGAAGAGCTCCAGGAAGCTGGGGGGCCGCACCCCGCGGGCCACCGAGCCCCGCAGCGTCAGGAACTCCCAGGGCCGGAAGGCGAGGGCGAAGCCCGGCAGCGCGTCGACCAGGGCGTCCCGGGCCGGCTCGTCCTCCCGCTGATCCACCAGCACCAGCAGGCCGATCGTGCCGCGAAGCTCCAGGCGGTCGCCCCAGGGCAGCAGCCGCGCGTCCAGCTGGAACTGGGGCGCGACGCGGCGGGCGGCGGTGGCGCCCTCGGGCTGGTTGAGGTCTTCGGCGGCGTACTGCGAGGCGTCGAGGCGGGCGCCGGGCCGCAGGGAGAACCAGGGCTGGGGCCGGAACTCCGCCGACACGTTGGCCGACAGCCCGTGGAAGCCGCCCCGCTGGTCCTGGGTGCCGGTGCCGATCTCCCCCAGCGGGTCCTGGAACAGCTCCCAGCGCGCTTGCCAGCCCAGCCCCGCCTCCACCGTGGCCCAGGGCGCGGGGTGCAGCGTCAGCCGGCCGTGCAGCACGTTGCTGGCGTTGGCGAAGCGGGCGTCGGTGGTGCGCGTGTAGTAGGCGCCGGGCACGCCTCCATCCAAGCCGCCGACCAGGTCCCAGAGGGAGGCCTCGAACCGGGCGCCGCGGGCGTGCAGGCCGACGTGTCCGGAGACGCGCTGGGCGTGGTTGTTGCTGCGGGGCGCGACCGTGTCGTCCGCGGCGCTGTAGAGCGTTCCGTTGTGGCTGAAGGCGGCGTAGTCGCCGGCCGTGGACGCGTAGCCGACGAAGCCGCGGACCTGGCCCACCACCCCGCCGGGCAGGTCGCCGCTGAGGCCGCCGGTGAGCTGCGCGGTGCGTTGGGTCCAGGAGCCCGTGCCCGCCGAACCGGTGATGGGCACGCTGCGCTCGGGGTCCGTGATCAGGTTGACCGCGCCGCCGACGGAGGAGCTCCCCAGGTGGGCGGGGGCGAAGCCGCGGTAGACGGCGATGCGGTCGAAGGCGAAGAGCGCGAGCTCGCTCAGGTCGACGGCCGAGGCCCCGAAGGCGTTGAGGGGCATGCCGTCCACGAAGACGGCGACCTGCCGGGCCGTGGCCCCGCGGATGCGCACGAAGGAGGGGTCCAGCCGGCCACCCAGCCGCCGCACGCTGACGCCGGGCACCGCCTGGAGCGCGTCGGCGACCGACGTGGAGGGCGGGGTGTCCTGGTCGACCACGAGGACGTGCACGGACTCGGCGGCGCGGTGGGCGTCGACGGCGGTGCTGGGACGTGAGCTGCGCACCTCGACGCGGTGGGCAGTGGAGCGGGGGAGGGGCTTCGCGGGGGCGTCGTCGTCGGGGGCGTCGTCGTCGGGGGCGTCGTCGGCTGG
>CALCXL010000922.1 GCA_937907595.1 uncultured Pseudomonadota bacterium | reverse complement strand
CTTCGAACGCAGAGACTGGAGCCGATCAGCCGGTACTCCCACTGCTCGGGGAGCGTCTCGTCCGCCGGAGCGGCCCAGCCCGGTCCAGCGCCGCCGGCACCGCCGTCGGTCAGTGACGTGGCTCGGGGCCCCTGGGTACTCGCTGCCCTGAGCATCGAGACCTCCAGTTCGCCGCAGGACGGAGTGTAGTGCCCGGTGTTCTTGGGGCACCCAGCGAGGGGAAAGGAAAGCACGGAGACTGCGAGAACCCCGGCTGGGATCCTACGACTGCGAGACGACACACCGCGCTGTGTCACGCGGCCGACGCGAGGTTCTCGCGGATGAGCTTCGGATGCCTCGCCGCGATCCTCAGCAGCGCGATTGCAGGGCCCTCAGGACGACGCCGGCCCTGCTCCCAGCCCCGCAGGGTGTGGACGCTGATGCCGAGCGCCTTGGCGAAGTCGACCTGGCTCAGGCCCACGAACGCGCGAAGCGCCGCCACGTCTGCGCCGTCGCGGAACTCGCCCGCCATCAACCGACGCCGCTGGTCGCGTCGCAGGGAGCGGCGGAGGTCGTCTTCGGTCAGCTCGGGGATGTCGGTCATGATCCGATCTCCATGTGGCGGCGGTAGAGGTCGCGCTCCGCCGCGGTCGCCCAACGGGCGCTGATCACGCGGACGACGTCGAGCTCGCGCTCGGTTCAGACGACGAGCACCAGGTCATCGCGAACGGGTCCGATCGTGATGAACCGCTCCTCGGCGTCGGAGTGATCCGGGCGGCCTCCTCTGCTTGGGGAATCACCGCCTGATGGCGGCCACCTGACCGGATGACCGGGAGCCCATCCCTGCTGCGGGTCCTGCGGTGTATGGGGGGGGCGACGCTGCGGGCTACTTCGCCCAGTCCGCGGGTCCGGCCAGCACCACCGTGTAGCCATCGGGGTCGCGCACCCACAGCTCTTCCTGGTGGGCGAGCTCGTTCCAGCTCGGGCCCTGACGGATGTCGGCGCCCATCTCCCTCGCGCGATCGACCGCGTCCGCGAGCCCCTGGCCCACCCGGAAGTACAGCACCACACCCTTGCCGACGGGACCTTGCTCCTCGATGTGCGGGTGGTGGTCGGCGCCGCTGGCGGCGTGGAGCATGAGCATCAGCTGCTCGCCGTGGATGAGCATCTCGAAGTCCTTGCCTCCGTGACCGCTCGAGGCACCCAGGAGCTCCTGGTACCAGCGGGAGGAGGCTTCGACATCGCGGACGTTGATCATGGGTTCGGCGTGCATCGGTCCAGACTACTCCAGAGGCCCCTGCGGGGAGGTACATGGGGTCGCATGCGCCGAGCCGGCTCGTGTTCGGCTGTGGTCGCAGACGTGGCAGTCTGGCTGTTTGGCCCGCACCGCCCGGAGAAGCCCGTGATCTACAGCACCAGTGTCACCATCAACGCAGCTCCCGAGACGATCTGGAGCCTCCTGACTGACGCCTCGAAGTGGCCCGAGTGGGAGCCCAACTGCACGGGGATCGACGGCCAGATCGCGGTCGGCGAGAAGCTGACGGTGCACACGAAGCTGTCTGATCGGGCGTTTCCCGCCCAGGTGACTTCCATGGAAGCCAACAAGTCCATGGTGTGGTCCTGGGCCATGCCTTGGGGCATGTTCAAGGGCGAGCGCACGTTCCGGATTTCGCCGAAGGGCGAGGGTGTCACCGAGGTCTACTGCGGGGAGGAGTTCAGCGGCTGGATGCTGTTCCTGTTCGGCCGCACGGTGCCGGATCTGTCGGACGCCTTCACGCAGTTCGGAGAGGGTCTGAAGGCCCGCGCGGAGGCCTGAGCGGGATAGGTCAATGACCTACTGCGTCAATGGCGGACGTGCGCCCCCCGAACGTTCGATGATCATCCTGTAAGGCCGACCATCGACGGAAGGCCCCGCTGGAACGCTGTTCCGGCGGGGTCTTCTTGGTTCCGGCGGGCGGCTCAGCCCGCAGCAGGGCCAGGCCCCGCCGCCCCCTGACCCATCGCGGCCTCCAGCGCCGCCTCGAGCCCGTTCAGGTCGTAGGGCTTCTGGATGAATCCGGCCAGGCCCCGCCCCGCGAAGTGGCTGGTGGCGTCCTGGTGGTTGTAGCCTGACGACAGGATGACCCGCAGCTCCGGATGCATCGCGTGGATGCGCGAGAATGCCTCAACGCCGTCCATCTCCGGCATGGTCAGATCCAGCAGGATCAGCGAGATCTCCGGTCCCCGGTCCCGCACCTGCTGCACCGCCTCCACCCCGTTCCGTGCCTTCAGCACCTGCCAGCCAAGTCGCTCCAGGAGCATGGAGACCACTTCGAGCACGGTCTCCCCGTCGTCCACGAGCAGCACGAGCCCGCGGGTGGGGCGCTCCGCGGGCGGCGCCGGGCGCTCGCGGTCGTCCGAAGGCTCGCCCCGAGCGGCGGCCGGGAACAGCACCTTGATCGTCGTGCCCTGACCGGGCTCGCTGTAGACGTGGATCGAGCCCCCGTGCCCCCGTACGATGCCCTGCACTGCCGCGAGGCCCAGGCCGCGTCCCGTGAACTTCGTGGTGAAGAACGGGTCAAAGATCCGGTCCCGCGTTGCGGCATCCATGCCGCCCCCGTTGTCGGAGACCTCCACGAAGACGTAGCTGCCAGGCGGCAGCTCGGCCCCGGGCCAGGCGGCGCCGTCGCTCCGCCCGTCCAGGTCCTGCGCGCCGGTCCGGATCGCGATCAGCCCGGGACGGGATCCGATCGCGTCGGCGGCGTTGGTCAGCAGGTTGAGCACCACCTGGCGGATCTGCGAGGCGTCGCCCTCGATGGGGGGCAGCTCCGCGGCGAGAGCGGTGCGTACGGCGGCGGTCTCGGGGATCGTCACCTGCATCAGGCGCTGCATCTCCTGAACCAACCCGCTGAGGTCGAGCCGCTTCACCAAGAACCGACCCTTGCCGGAGTACGCCAGAAGCTGGTTGGTCAGCTCGGCGAGGTGGCCGGCGGTCGCCTTGAGGTCCTCGATCCGTTGACGCGCGGGCGACTCGTCCGGCAGGTCGTGCAGCGCCAGGTCGGCGTTGCCCAGCACCCCCATCAGCAGGTTGTTGAAGTCGTGCGCGATGCCACCAGCCAGGAGGCCGAGGCTCTCCAGGCGCTGGGTCTCCAGCAGCCCGCGCTCGAGCGCCAGGCGCTCCTCCTGCTCGCGGGCGCGCTCAGCTATTTGGTGGTGGAGCGCGGCGTTGGCTTCCTCCAGCTCCGCGGTGCGGGCTGCGACGGCGCGCTCCAGCCCCGCCTGGATCTGGCGGAGCTCGTGCTCGGCGCGCTTGAGATCGGTGACTTCGTTGTGGGCCCCGAGCATGCGGATCGGGGTGCCGCTCTCGTCCCGGATCGCCAGGCCCCGGCAACGCACCTACACGGTGGAGCCGTCAGCATGGCGGTATCGCACGACCTGGTCGTAGGGGTGGGACGGGTCGTCGAGGTGCCTCTTGGCGTTCTCCAGGGCGACCCTGCGGTCCTCCTCGTGGATCAGATCCTGCCACTCGCTGGCGCGGTGCTCCTTGGTCGCCGGATCGACCCCCAGGACGCTCCAGAAGCGGGGACTCATCCACTCCTGATCGCCGTCCTCAAGGTCCCAGTACCAGACCCCGTCGAGCGAGCCGGCCTGCAGCCACTCGAACAAGTGCGGATCGCTGCGGACCAGCTGGTACAGCTCCCGCCTCAGGTAGTGCTCGCTGTCGCTGCCCGGCATCGCCACCTCCGCTCGTCCGGACCCTAGCTCTGGCCCTTGATCAGAGGAAGATCCGGTCTGGCGCAGCCTCGCTCAATCCCAAGAGTTCGATAGTCATCCTGCAAGGCCGACCATTCAGGAAGGCCCTATCGGACATGGCTCCGGTCGGGCCCTTCTTGGTGCTATCGCGCGGCGGACCTGAAGGGACACGTGAACCGCAGCGCACAGCCACCCGTCCCACCGCCGCGACTCCCAGTACCACGGTGACGCAGGCCCAGCTCCGCCGTGACTTGCTCCCAGCAGATCGCCGTAGACGTTCCGGGCGGCGGCGTACGCCCGCGTGGGCGATCCCCGCACGGTCGAGGGACGTGCGCTCCTGCAGGAGCGCACCAACTGACGCGCATCCTCCCTCACAGGCCTCACGGCGGCCCCAACATACTATTGACGCTAGTAGGTGCTGGTCCTACCCTCCAGGTCGGAGTCACGATGTCGTTCCACCTCAAGCAGCTCTTCCCCGGCCTGGCCGGGATCCGCGCCGCCCTCCACGACCTGGAGGCCGCGGTGATGGACGTCATCTGGAGCGAGCCGGGCGCCGAGGTCTCCGTGCGCGACGTCGTCCGCGCTCTGCGCTCCGAGCGCGACCCCGCCTACACCACTGTGATGACCACCATGGACCGCCTGGCCAAGCGCGAGCTCCTGATGCGCCACAAGGAGGGCAAGGCCTGGGTCTACCGCGCGGCGATGGAGCGGCCGGCGTTCCTCGCGCTCGTCGCCGAGCAGACCCTCAACGGCCTCCCCCAGGGCTCACGGCGCCCGGCGTTGCAGTGGCTCGTCGATGAGGTCTC
>CALCXL010000921.1 GCA_937907595.1 uncultured Pseudomonadota bacterium | reverse complement strand
GGTCCGCTCGCCAGCTTCGCCAGCCCAAAATCGGGGTTTCTACCCGGGGCTCAGGGTTGGGGGCGCAGGCCGGGACCAGCACCAGGGTCAGAAGCGCGAGGAGGGGGCGGACGGGGCTCATCGGATCCTCCGGGGGAACCGGGCGGCGAGGTGGTCCGCGATGGCCGAGACCGAGCGCAGACGAACGCCGTAGGGCGGCTGCGCGGGCCAGGCGCCGTCCCCGCCCAGCAGGAGGTCGGCTCCGTGGGCCCGGCACCCCGCGCCCACCTCCGCGGCCAACGCAGCGAGTCGGGGAGCGTCGGTCGAAGACGCGGACGCGGACAGCGCCACGACCCCCACGTCCAGGGAGTCCAGCACTCCGAGGATCTCCTCTGGCGGGGTGCGGCGCCCCAGCCACAGGGGCGTCCAGCCCAATTCGATGGCGCACAGCTCAGCCAGGGCGAGGCCGAGCGTGTGGTCGTCGCCTTCGGCGCAGGCGAGGACGC
Source organism: uncultured Pseudomonadota bacterium (assembly GCA_937907595.1). Lineage (GTDB taxonomy): Bacteria > Myxococcota_A > UBA796 > UBA9615 > UBA9615 > CALCXL01. The sequence continues at coordinate 4,032 of CALCXL010000921.1, read as the reverse complement.
AACGAAGCCCCTCGGGGTGGGTCGGCAGGGTGTCCCCGATGCGGGACAGGGCGCGGCGCAGCGTCTCCGATGCGACGTGCTCCTCTGCGATGGAGACCCCGCCCGCGGCCCACCGCGCGCCCAGGTCCTCCAGGGCCGTGCCCAACTCGTCGCCCACGCGGCCCCAACTGCCCAGCCGCCACCGGGCCTCCAGCAGCTTCGCGTCGACGTCGTGCCGATGTCCGGACACCAGGGCCTCGATCCAGGCGTTGAGGAGGGGCTCGGCGGCGTCACTCCCCCGCTGATCGCGGAGGAACCGGCTCAGCGCCGCGCGATCGAACCGGCGGTGCCCGCCCAGCGTCCGGGTGGAGGGCAGACGCCCTTCGTCAGCCCAGCGCTTGATGGTGGACGGAGCGACCGCGGCGAGCCGCGCAGCCTGGGTGGATGTGAGGAGTTTGGGGCCGTTCATGCGATCACCTTAGTACTGTTTGAGCGTTTATTGTTGATAAATTCGTTCAAAGTGACCATCTTCATCTCACAGCAACGGCGGACGTCCCGCCGAGCCTGGAGGTTCCCGTGGCCAACCCTGAGATCGAGGTCTTCTTCGACGGCGACTGCCCCCTGTGCACGAAGGAGATCGACCTCCTGCGCCGCCTGGACCGGGCCGAACGGATCGGCTTCGTCGACATCGCCGCCCCCGGCTTCGACGCCGCAGCGGTCGGGGTGGACTACCCCGCGCTCATGGACCGGATCCACGGTCGGCTCCCCGACGGGACGTTGATCGAGGGGGTGGAGGTCTTCCGCCGCCTCTACACGGCGGTGGGCTTCGGCTGGTTGGTCGCCCCCACCCGGCTCCCGGGGATCGCCCACGCCTTGGACTGGGCATACCAGACCTTCGCCAAGCACCGCCTGCGCCTGACCGGACGCTGCCACGACGGGGTCTGCACCCTTCCCCACTCCTCCGCCGCGACGGGAGTCTGACCGTGACGATTCGCAACAAGAAGGCCTGGCTCGTGGCCGCCCTGGTGGGCGGCGCTTCGACGCTGACGGGGGCGGGGCTCCTGGGGGCGCCCATCGAGACGCCCGTCTCCGAGGTCGTCTCCGAACACGAGGGCTGGGAGGTGCGACGGTACGCGCCGAAGCTGGAGGCCCAGGTCACGATCCAGGGCGGCACCTACCGCGAGGCCGTCAACCGAGGGTTCCGGGTGCTCGCCAAGTTCATCTTCGGGGCCAATCAGAGCGCCGAGTCGGTGGAGATGACCGCGCCTGTGTCGGCCTCCCGGTCGTCGACGATCGCCATGACCGCGCCCGTGGGGGCATCCGCCACCGGGGACGAATGGACGGTTTCCTTCACGATGCCCTCGGAGTTCACGGCGCAGACCCTGCCACGGCCTGAGGATCCCCGCATTCGCATCGTCGAGGTGCCGGGTGGCTCGTGGGCGGCGATGCGGTTCAGCGGCCGCGCAGACGCGCGCCACGAAGCGATCACCGCCGAGCTGCAGGCCGCCCTGAAGCAGTCCGGCCTCCAGATTGCGGGACCCATTGAGGTCGCCCAATACAACCCCCCGTGGACCCCGGGGCCGCTGCGGCGCAACGAGATCCTGATCCCCCTGGTCGAGGCGGCGCCCGCGGACGCCGGGCAATGAGCGCGCGCGGACTCCCTCCTGGAGCGCTCGCGGTGTCTGGCCGGGCCGGAGCGCCACCGCGCTCCCAGGCAGGAGGAGACTCGATGATCGACGTCGGTTGGTGGGTGGTGCTCCAGAGCCAGGAGGTCGGCTCGACCCCCCTGGCCGCGCGGCGGTTCGGCCACGACCTGGTCTTCTGGAGGGACGGCGACGGGGCGGTGGTGGCCCAGGACGATCGCTGCCCGCACCGGCTGGCCCGCCTGAGCACGGGGCGGGTCGTCGACGGCTGCATCGAGTGCCCGTTCCACGGGTTCCGCTTCGATCCCGACGGCTCCTGCACCGAGATCCCAGCCCACCCGGAGCGGCGGATCCCGCGGGCCATGCGCGTCCGGAGCTGGCCCACCCGCGAAGCGCACGGCTTCGTCTGGGTCTGGCCCGACGAGACGTCTGAGCCCACCGCCGAGCTCCCCTGGTTCGAGGACCTGGACGACACCTGGTCGGTCGCCGGTCTGGAGGCGACCTGGGACGCCGACCTGGGCCGCTGCATCGAGAACCAACTGGACTACACCCACCTGGCCTTCGTGCACAAGAGCACGATCGGGCGGTTCGCCGGCAAGAGCCCGGGGTTCGAGGTGGTCGAGGACGAGGTCGCCGGGAGCCATCGGATCCGGTTCGGCGTCCCCGACGCGGCGGAGTGGGGCATCGAGTGGCGCGAACCGAACGTCTGGGTCAACCGGATCTCAGCCAACAACCGGATCACCCTGGCGTTTGTGCCCATCGACGCCGGCCGGACGAAGTACTACCTGCAGAACTGGCAGAAGCAGGTGACGGTCCCCGGGCTGGCCTGGCTCTGGCAGAAGCTCGCCATGGCGGCGAACCGGTACATCCTCGCCGAGGACCGCGCGGTCGTCGAAGGGCAGACCCCGAGCGTCGACCGGCTGGACGCCGAGGAGATCCTGGTCCCGTCGGACGGCCCCGTCCTGATGTTCCGCACGCTGCGTGAACGACGCCGTCGGGAGCTCGCCGCCCGGCGGTCCCGCGGCGCGGCCTCTCACGACGAGCCGGCCGGCAGCCCGGCGAACCCGATCGAGCTCGGCCGGGGCTCAGACCAACGCGCGAGCTGAGCCAAGCCCGCCTCGACGACGCAGGCTCCCCTCAGGCCCACCCACCCCACCGTTCAGGAGACCGACCATGATCAAGCGACTCAAGTACGTGAGCCAATCCTCCACCCCGATGACCGACGACGAAGTCGAGGCGATCGGACGGGTGTCGGCCGAGAACAACCGACACCGGGGGATCACGGGGGTGCTCGTCGAAGCGTCGGGCGTCTTCTTCCAGGTGATCGAGGGGCCTCACGAGGCCGTCGACGCCCTCCTCGATCACATCCAGCGGGATCCGCGGCACCGGGAGGTCTTGGTGCTCAGCACGATGTCGAACTGCGGGTCGCGGCTCTTCCCCGACTGGGCCATGAAGACCGTCCGGGTCGGCAACGACGACGTTCGCGCCGAGGCCATCAAGCTGCTGCTTCAGACTGCGATCGAGGCCCGCAACCGGGTAACGACCCTCTCCCGCGGCATCGAGCGGATCGTCTGGGGCGAGGTGGCCAGGGGCTGAGCTCGCTGGTTCAGAGCGTCCCGGGCCAATGCGAGCGGGGCGAGCCCACCGCGTTGGCGCGGTAGGACGCGCTCCACACCCGGGCGCTGCCGAGCGCGGCGAAGTCCAAGAAATCAACAGTTCGAAACAAGGAAGATGAGTCACATGATGGCGAGCAAGCCCCGAACCAAGACAAACCGCGAGGGCGTCGTCGAGACGCTGTTCGACGGCACCGGCACGACCTACGACGAGATCGCGCACCTCGCCACCTGGGGGCGCGATGCCAAGTGGAAGGAGGACCTCCTCGGCCGGCTGAGCAAGCCTCGCCGGATCCTCGATCTGGCCTGCGGCACCGGAATCCTCAGCCTGGAGATGGCGAAGCGCTTTGGCTGCCACGTCACCGGCGTGGAGCTCCGTCCGGAGTACCTCGACCTGTGTCGCGAGCGGGCCGCCGAGCGGGGCCTCACCGACACGCGATTCTTCTGCGCCAACGCAGAGGATTTCAGCATCGACGAGCAGTTCGACCACATCACGTCGTGCTACCTGCCCAAGTACGTCGACCTGAGCATCGTGGTGCCGCGCATGGTCGACATGCTGGCTCCGGGCGGCCTGTTCATCATGCAGGACTTCGCGTACCCCTCGATCCCGTGGGTCCAGGTGGTCTTCGACGACCACTTTGCCCGCATGAAGCTCCGCTGCGAGGGCCACCCCGACTGGAACGAGGTCTGGGAGCTGCTGCCGGACATCCTCAAGAACTCCAGCTGGGTGGAGGACCTGGAAGCTGGGATGACTGCAGCGGGCCTGGAAGACGTCACGGTGGTCGAACAGTCCATGC
>CALCXL010000920.1 GCA_937907595.1 uncultured Pseudomonadota bacterium | reverse complement strand
GCAGCAGCACAGGCAGCAGCGGGTTGCCCCCGCCGGAGGCTCCGCCCTGCCAGTGCTCGGCGAGATCGCTGAAGCAGTGCTTGCAGCGGGGGGCGCCCAGGGGCACCTCGTTGCTGCACACCGGGCAGTCGGTCATGGTCTGGGTCAAGGTGTCTCCCTTCCCGCACCGCTCGCGCCCTCACGCGCACAGGTGGCGAGGATCCATAGTGGAGCGGCCCGTGCCATGTCAAGGGCGACTCGCTCTTGGACACCGCGGCGTCCCCATTCCCGAAGCAGTGCCAAAATGCCTGATGTCAAAGGCTTTTTGCCACATGTGAAGCCCTTGTCAGATGCCTTGACACCCCGGTTTGGCCGCTGCTAGAAACCGGCCGCCGTGCGGCAGGGGGCTGCCCGTTCTTCGGGCCTGCCCCCATCGCGCCTCGCGGCAGCCGGGATCCCTGCAACGGCGGGGGCCTTCCGGTGACAACGTGCTGCGGCTTCGGCCGCAGGGAGGGCTTCCTCTTGCATCGCACCGCCCGCGTCCTCGCTCTGGCCACGACGCTCCTCTTCCTGCTGGCCGGATCGGCCTTCGGCCAGGCGACCACCGGCTCCATCAAGGGTGAGGTGGTCGATCAGGCCCAGGCGCCCCTCGCCGGCGTCTCGCTGACCCTGACGTCGGACGCGCTGCAGGGCGTCCGCAACTTCGACACCCTGGAAGACGGTCGATTCCGTTTCTTCGCGTTGCCGCCCGGCAACTACGAACTCCAGATCGCGAAGGAGGGCTTCAAGACGATCATCCGCAAGAACCTGCAGCTGTCCGTGGGCCGCTCGGTGAGCTTGCAGCTGGTGATGGAGGTCCCGGAGCTCGGGGAGACGGTGGAGGTCATCGACCGCCGCCCGCTGGTGGACACCGAGTCCACCACCAACTCCATGTCCCTCAACGCCGACTTCCTCAAGGACCTGCCCTCGGCGCGGTCCTTCCAGGACGTGGTGCAGTTCCTGCCCGGCGTGACGGGCGGCGCCAACCCGAACATCAACGGCGGCACCGCGCAGCAGAACCGCTACTACATGGACGGCGCCAACACCACGGACCCCGTGCTCGGCACCTTCTCCATGAACTTCAACTTCGACGCGATCGAGGACCTGGAGGTCATCACCGCCGGCTACGACGCCCGGTACAACCAGGGCCTGGGCGGCACGATCAACATCGTCACCAAGTCCGGCGGCAACAACTTCGAGGGCAACTTCAGCGGCTACCTGGAGTCCACGGCCCTGGGAGAGAGCGGCGACGAGTTCGTCCAGGTCAGCCGGCCCGAGTCCACGCGGGGCAGCATCAACGCGTCCCTGGGCGGGCCGATCGTGCGGGACCGCCTCTGGTTCTACATCGCCTACCAGTACACCCACGTGTACTCGTCGCCGAACACGCAGACCAACATCGGTCGCGACTTCAGCCGCTTCCCCCAGGTGCCGCGCATCTGGAACAGCCACTACATCATCGGCAAGATCACGGCCCAGCCCTTCGCGCGGAACAAGTTCACGCTGACCGTGCGGGCGGACCCCACCACCATCGACAACACGGGCGCCACGAGCGCGAGCGCCGCCTACCGGACCGCCGACGCGGAGAGCTGGTGGAACCAGGGCGGCATCTCCGGGACCCTGTCCCACGAGGCGCAGATCGGCGGCCGCGCGGTGCTGACCACCCAGGTCATCTACCAGTTCAGCCGGGTCAACACGACGCCCATGGGATGGAAGGACTGTGAGGAGTGGGACACGGTCGGCCGCTGCCTCGACGCGGAGCGCAACCAGCCGGCGATCTTCGGAAACGCCGGCCTCGTCGACGGCCTGGACTACGGCTCGGGCGGTCGGTACCAGCTGAGCCGCCGCCACAACCTGCAGATCAAGTCCGACTTCGAGGTCGGCATCGATCGCCTGCTGGGCTCCCACACGCTGCAGGCCGGCGTGGAGGTCAACCCCATCTGGCACGACGCCACCCAGGGCTTCACCGGCAACGAGATCATCGTGCAGCAGCCGAAGGACTCGGACCTGGACGGGGAGATCAGCCCGGCGGAGATCAACGACGTCGAGAACTACGACAACGCCTACCGCTACATCATGGTGGCGCAGGAGGACTCGCGGACGCCCGGCGTGCTCGTGCACGGCTACCTGCAGGACCGCTGGGTCCCGGTGCGCGGCTTCACGATCAACGCCGGCCTGCGCTTCACCTACGCGAACCTGCAGAACAACATCGGTGACACGATCATCGACACCAAGGCGATCAGCTGGGGCGGCGGCTTCTCCTGGGACCCCTTCCGCGACGGCAAGACCCGCATCGCCCTGAACTACGGCTCCCTGGCCGCCTCGGGCCTGCTGGAGACCTCGTCCTGGATCAACCAGAGCACCTGGAACTCGGAGTTCTACAACTGGGACGCCGGGCAGCGCCGCTGGGACGAGGACAGCAGCCGGGCCCAGACGCCTACCTCCAGCATCACCCACCCGGACATGGTGCCCACGCGCACCCACGAGATCTTCGCGGTGGTCCAGCGGGAGATCGCCCGGGACATGTCGGCGGAGGTGAACTTCCTCTGGCGCCGGCAGACCCACCTCTGGGAGGACGACGAGGTCAACGTGCTGTGGAACGCGGAGGGCACCAACGCCGTGGGCTTCCGCAACGGCTCGGGCAGCACCGTCGCCCGCCTCCGCACCCCCGAGGACAGCAACCGCACCTACTGGTCGTTGACCCTGCGGGTGCGCAAGCAGCTGTCGGACAACTTCACGATGGAGGGCTCCTACGTCTACAGCCGCCTGACGGCCAACGCGACGGGCCGCTACACCGCCATCGACGGCCGGACCGAGAGCGGGGACAGCGTGCTGGACCGCCTGGGCGCGTCTGCGGACTACAACAACCCCACCCAGCGCTGGAACGAGCGCGGGCTGGCGGAGAACGACCTGCCCCACGTCCTCAAGCTGGTGGCCAGCTACGACGACCCCGGCGCCTGGAAGATCTCCGAGAAGTTCAGCATGGGCTACGCCCTGGGCGGGGCCCTGACCTTCGCGTCGGGGCTGCCCCTCAACCGCAAGCAGTACAACGAGTACAACAACAACTACGCCAACTACGTGTTCCGCCGGGGCGCCGGCGAGCGCCTCCCCGCCACCCTGGACCTGGACCTGCGCGGCAGCCTGGCCTTCAAGGTGGCCGGCACCCAGTTCGACGTCATCCTCCAGGTGGACAACGTCGTAAACAGCCTGCAGACCCTGCGGGCCGACGAGCGCGCCCTGGACTCCAACGGCGACCCCGTCGAGAGCCCCGACTTCGCCGGAGGCGCGGTCTACGCCACGCCGCTCTCGACCCAGCGTCCCCGGAGCTTCGAGCTCGGGGTCCGGTTCACTTTCTGATGCCCGAACGGACGAACGACATGCATGCAAACCGCATCCTGACCGCGGCCCTCCTGCCGCTCCTCGTGTTCGCCCTGGGCGGCTGCGAGCGCGAGACGGGCGTCAACAACCGGCACCTCCAGGGCGTGGTCACGCTGCCGCCCCTGGCCCTCTGGGAGACGGAGCTGCCCCAGCGCGAGCTGAACGACGAGTCCGACGAGGACAAGGAGAACAACGACACGCTGGAGCGCGCCGACGGTCCGTTCACGGTGACCCACGGCTACCACATCATCCGCGGCTGGTCGGAGACGCCCTGCGGGGCCCTGGACCTCGAGTCCACGGAGATCCCGCAGACGGCCAGCTGCTCGGCCCCCACCAGCCTCGTGCTGGGGCCGGACGTGGACTACTACCGCGTGCAGATCGACTACCGCGGCCCCGTGGCCTTCCGCGCGCGCCTGGTGGACGAGACGCTGCCCCGCACCGTGGACATCGACCTGACCGTCACCGAGCTGAGCGGTGCGGAGCTGTACTCGGACAACAACGCCCCCGATCAGGAGGTGGATGAGAACGGCGAGCTCGTCCTGGACGAGGCAGGCGACCCGATCCCCTTCTTCCCGAACCCCTACTTCGCGTCCCAGAGCGAGGGCAAGACGGACTTCCTGCTCAAGGTCAACGTGAACGGCGACCCCGAGTACGCCGGGCTGGCTTACGAGATCGAGATCGTGGGTGAGGACCCCAACCAGCACCGCCAGAACGTGAGCTTCGAGGGCTTCCAGGTCACCTTCGACGCCGACCCGCCGGTTCCGGTGGAGATCGACGCGCTGGAGCTCAAGGTGGGCGCCTACCTCAACGACGACACGGAGGCGCTCGGCTCCCCCGTCGGCGGCACCAGCTGCGACACCTGGAACCTGGACGACGACACCAAGACCTTCTGGTGCTCCTGGGACATGGCCCTGGTGCAGGAGGTCTCGGTCGAGTCCAACGTGATCATCGCGGGCATGGACGACGGCATCGACAACGACTGCGACGGCACCGCGGACACCGGCACCGACGAGAGCGACGCGGACGGCGACGGCGTGAGCATCGCCGAGGGCGACTGCAACGACACCGACCCCGACGTGCACCCCCTGCGCGGCGACGTGGTCGGCGACCGCATCGACAACGACTGCGACGGCTGGGCGGACAACGGCCCCGACGACGTGGACGACGACGGCGACGGCTTCTGCGAGTCCGGCCGCGACCTCAACCTGGACGGCGTCTGCCGGGGACCGGGCGAGCGCGGCGGCTTCTCCGGCGGCGACTGCAACGACTCGGACCCCACCATCAACCCCGGACTGGACGGGGTGGAGATCGAGCAGAACAACATCGACGACGACTGCGACGGGTACGACGCCCGCGTGGACACCGCCCGCAACACGGACGGCGCGCCCTCGGACGGCGCGGTGGCCTGGATGACGGCGCAGGGCTGCCCCGCGGGGCTGGACCCGGACCTGTTCAACGCCACGCAGGGCTGGTCGGCCTGGGGCGACGAGGAGGAGATCGCCTGCGGCACCAACCCCTTCGATGCCTGCGACTACCCCGTGGACGCGGACGACGACGGCCTGTGCGACAGCACCTGCCTGGGTGAGGTCGGCTGCGCCCAGGACAACGACGGCGACGGCGTGCACAACTGGGACGAGATCCAGTGCAACTCCGATCCCGACGACGCCGCGTCCCTGCCCCAGGACCTGGACGGCGACGGCATCTGCAACGGCAAGGACCAGGACGCCGACGGCGACGGCTTCGCCAACAAGAACCGCGCTGTGGACACGTCGACCGACTGCAACGACATGGACCCGCTGATCCACCCCCACGAGGTGGACCCGGAGACGGGTGAGACCCTGCTGTACTGGTACGACGTGGCCAACGGCATCGACGACGACTGCGACGGCCTGGTGGACGAGAACCG
>CALCXL010000919.1 GCA_937907595.1 uncultured Pseudomonadota bacterium | reverse complement strand
CTACGCCACGAGCGGCGGCCTGACCGAGGAGCTGGAGGACCACGCGCACCCCCTGCTCGTCGACGCCGGCGGCGGCCCCGACCTCGGCCCCACCACCGTGCCCCCCGACCGCTTCTTGGTGGTGGGCGACAACCGCGGCAACTCCCACGACGGCCGCATGTTCGGCTTCGTGGAGCGCGACGCGATCAAGGGGCACGTGCTCGGCGTCTACTGGTCCGGCGGTCGACTGGCGTGGCGCGGGCTGTAGGGCTCGACCGGGGATCGGCAGCGAGGGCGCGCGGATCAGGCGGCGAGCTGGCGGGCGAGGTCGCCGGCCTCCCCCAAGGCCTCATCGAGGATGCTGATGGAGCGATCCGCCGACAGGCCGTAGCGCTCCTCGGCCACAGCGACCAGCGCGTCGACGCCGGGGTGCTCCTCCGTCTCCCGAAGGCGCGAGACCAACAGCACGCCCGGGGGGGCGACGCCGTCGTCGTCGTGGTGCTCGCCGATGATCTGGGCCAGGGACTCCGGCAGGGACCAGGAGTCGCACAGCCAGGTGGCGACCTCGCCGTGGTGCCAGCCCAGGTCGGCCTGCTCCATGTCCTCCAGGGTGCCCTCCCCGCCGTGCCAGGCCTCCAGGATGCGGCCGTAGTCCTGGGGGCGGCGGTGGGCGAGCATGGGCACGGCCATGTCCTGCAGCAGCGACGCGGTGAAGCTCTGCATGGCGGTGGCCGGGTGCAGCACCTTGGCGAAGGCGCGGGCGGTGGCGGCGCGGCGGGCGGCGGCCCCCCAGAAGCGGCCGGAGTCGAAGCCGGGGGCGCTGCCGGTGGGCAGGGAGCTCTGCACGCCCACCGCCAGGATCAGCGACTCCAGGTTGGAGGCCCCGGCCAGGGAGACGGCCTGCTGCACGTTGTCGATGCGGCGCACGGCGCCCGACCCCGAGTTCACCAGCTTGAGCAGGCGGATCGTCAGGTTGGGGTCCGAGGCGAGGATGCGGCCCACGGACTTCGAGGAGCCGTCGGGGTTCCGGAGCTCCGCCAGCGCGTCGAGCACCACCCCGGGGAACGAGGGCAGCTCGTAGTCGCCCAGGACCCGCTGGAGCTCGGCCTTGGGATCCTGCTTCTTCTTCTTCAGGAACGAGAACATGCGTGCGGACCTCGGGATCAGTCGGCTCGTCGGGCGAGCTTGTTGGCCAGGATGCTCATGAGCCCACCCAGGCTGACGTAGCCCAGGCAGACCTCGGACAGGACGAGCAGCTTCGCGGCGTCGGAGACGGGCAACACGTCGCCGTAGCCCAGGGTCGTGAACGTGACGATGGAGAAGTAGACGGCCGACAGCGAGCTCTCGAAGGAGCCGTAGTCCAGCTCGACGAAGCGGTAGGCGACGCCGTAGAGCAGGGCCACCACGATGGTCCAGCCGCCCCACCGCGCCACCGAGCGGCCGCAGTCGCTGCTGACCCACCACAGCCAGTGCGCGACGCGGTAGGCGGGCCCCTGACGCTTGAACTCGTCCAGGAAGTTCTCGTCCAGGATGTGCCGACGCAGCAGCCAGCCCCCGGACCAGTCGACGTCGCGCACGTCGGCGTCCACCCAGCCGGCCTTGCGGTAGCCGTCCAGGTGGCGCATGCGGGACGCGCGCAGGTCGGCGCTGGCGAAGGAGGCGCCGTGCACGTCGGACTCGCTGAGGTCGGCGTCGCGCAGGGTGGCGTTGTCGAACCGGGCGCCCTGCAGGTCCGCGGTGGAGAGCCGGGCCGCGCTGAGATCGGCGGTGCGCAGGTCGACCCCCACCAGCTTCGCCCCCGTGAAGGAGGAGTTGGCCGCGCGCACGCCGAACATCGTGGCGCCGCTGAGGTCGGCCTTGCCGAAGCCCGCTCCCACCAGGGAGGCGTCGGACATCTCGGCCCCCCGCAGGTCGGCCGTCATCAGCTCGCAGCCGTCCAGTTGGGCGCCGAACAGGACCGCGTCCTTGAGGCAGGCGCCCACGAAGCGCGCGCCGCGCAGGTCGGCCTCGGACAGATCGGCGCCGGTGAGGTCGCAGCCGCTGAAGTCCAGGCGGGCCAGGTCCTCCCCCACCAGGCGGCGGCCGGCCAGGGGCAGCTCCACCCGGGGCAGGGGCCCGCGATCGCTGCGGCGGGCGCGGAGGGCGGCGAGCTCCTGCTGGCCGTCGGGTTCCACGGCGGGGATGGAGCGCAAGCTTCGGGCGAGGGCGCTGGTCATTTCCACCGTATCGGCGGGGGCGGTCGGACCTTGAGGCGGAGGCAGCCGGCGGGGCGGCTCAGGGCGATCCACCGCCGAAGCGCAGGTCGACGATCTCGTACTCGATGTCGCCGAGGGGGCGCTTGACGGTGACGACGTCGCCCACCTCCTTGCCCAGCAGCGCCAGGCCCAGGGGGGACTGCACGGAGATCCGGCCCGCGCCGGGCTCGCTCTCCTCCTTGTCGACGAGGCGATAGGTCCGGGCGGCGCCGTCCTCGTCTTCCAGGTCGACGATGGCCCCCCACTTCACCCGATCCGACGGCGGAAGCCCGGCCAGGTCCACCGGCTGCACGTTGTCCACCTTGCGGCGCAGGTAGCGAAGCCGGGAGTCGATGGCCCGCAGGCGCTTCTTGCCGTAGATGTAGGCCGCGTTCTCCGAGCGATCGCCCATCTCCGCCGCGGCGGAGACCTCCGCGGTGACCATGGGCCGCTCCTCGTGCCAGAGGCGGTCGATCTCCGCGACCAGCCGGTCGAAGCCCTCGCGGGTCATGGGGCGCTTGCTCATGGCCGCAGTGTAAGCCCTGGGGCGGGGGGCGCCGGGCGCGCCGTCAGAACGCGATCTCGAGCTCCCAGGCCGCGTTCGTCGGCCCCTCCCAGCAGAGGATGCCCACGAGGATGCTGCCGGGCAGGTCGAACGCGAAGGACTCCGGCGAGACCGTGGAGGCGGTCACGGCCGAGTCGATGATGGTGCCGTCGGAGGCGTCGGCGACCTGCAGGTCCATGTCGGTGTTCGTCGACGTCCAGTAGAGCGTCGCCTGGGCCTCGTCAGCGCAGCCGAACTCGATCTCCAGGTACTCCCGATCGCCGGTCCAGGTGTTGCCGTCGTTGGAGCAGGACGAGGCGGTGCCGAAGACCGTCACCGTGCCGTCGAGGGAGGTGATGATGTCCGTGATGCTGTTGACGTCGTCGTTGGGCTCCGACTCGGAGGCGACGACGTCGAAGCCGGTGCAGAAGCCCGGGGCCGCGTCGTCGTCGTCGGCGGGCGGCGTGGAGTCGTCGTCGTCGGGCGGGGGCGTCGTGTCGTCGTCGTCGCCGATGGGCGTGCTGTCGTCGTCGTCGGGGGGAGGGGTCGTGTCGTCGTCGTCCACCACGTCGTCGTCGTCG
>CALCXL010000918.1 GCA_937907595.1 uncultured Pseudomonadota bacterium | reverse complement strand
AAGGTGCTGGAGCAGCAGGAGGCCCAGAAGCAGCGACGGCTTGAGAAGGTGAAGGCGAAGTCGGCGCCGGCCGAGGGGTAGCAGCCGCAGGGGAGCGCGATCCCCAGGCGATCAGGGCACCGTGTCCGGCGTCCAGGACTCCCGGTCGATCCACCACAGGCTCCGCCAGTTGCGGCGCAGTCCCCGCTGCAGGGCCGCTTCCTGCTCCGGCGGCCAGCCGGCGTCCAGATCGTCGGTGGGGCCCACCGATCCGCCCCCCAGCCCCACGGCCAGGGCCAGCGACGGCCAGGCCCGCTCGTCCAGCGCGTGCCACCAGTCGGGCGCGAAGCACGCGCGCAAGCTGGGCGGCGGCCAGGTGCCGCTCCAGGTGATGTGGCGGACGGCCAGCAGCGTGCACCAGCGCAGGTCCGGGTCCACGTCGGCGTCGCAGGCGGAGAGATCCAGGCCCAGATCGCCCTGGAACGCGGCGGCGCGGGCGGTGAAGCCCATGGCGAAGGCCCGGGCGTCGTCGGGGGGCAGGGCGTCGGCGAGGCTGCGGGCGCGCGCGAGCGTCCGGCTTGGCGCCCGGTCTGCGGCCGACCACAGCGGCTCGGCTACGGCCTTGCCCATGCCCTCGGCGGCGAAGGCGCGGGCCGCCGGGTCCGGGAGCGAGGCCCAGGGGAGGCGCTGCAGCACGTTGGCCAGCGGCTCGTCCTCCTCCCGGATGAGGCCGAGCCGCCTTGCAGACTGCCCGCCCAGGGCCCGGAGGTGGTTGGCCCGGGACACGGGGTCCAGGGTGTCGCAGCTCCGGTGGATCGCGGCCCGCGAGCTGTTGGCGGGCGCGACCCAGGGGCCGTAGTTGAAGGGCACGAGCAGCTGGGCGTGCGCGGCCGGCTCCGCGGCGTAGTCGGCGTCTTCCCAGGCCGCGCTCCAGCCCGCCGCCACCAGGATCACGGCCAGGGGGCCGCCCACCCAACGCGGGCTCGCGGCCAGGGCCCACGCCAGCGCCGCCGTGGCTGCTGCCCACCCGGGCACCAGGTAGCGCAGGTCGGTCACCGCCGGCGCGTGGTGGGGGATGAGGGTGCCGGGCTCCACCGACAGGTCCGACAGCGCATAGGAGCCCTCGTAGCCCAGGGCCAGCAGCCCCAGGGCGATGCCGGCGCGCCCCGCCCGTCCCCGCACCACCAGGCCACCGACGACGGCGGCGATGGGGGCGAGCACCCAGGCGCGGGTCCACAGCCAGGCCGCGCGCTCCAGCACCATGTTGTCTCGAGATCCCAGGGGCGCGGCGAAGAGGATCGTGTCCAGCCCCAGGCTCGCCGCCTGCATCAGCTTTGCCAGCACGGGCTGCGGCGCGCGGGTGCCCCAGACGTTGAAGGCCACGGCCAGGAAGGTGTCTCCCCAGGACCCCATCGTCCCGGTGACGCCCGTGCCGTGCACCGCCCACGTCGTCGCCGCGAACATCGCCAGCAGGCTGCCCATGCCCAGGCAGACGGCGACGGGTCCACGCCAGCCCCCGCCCACCAGGACGAGCAGGGGGAGGAGCCCCACGATCGACGTGCGGCTGTACCAGCAGGCCCCCGCAAGGGCGACGCCCGACAGCAGGCCCCGCAGGATCGGGGGCCGCTTCGTCGCCCCGATGGCCAGCGCCACCAGCACCCAGGCCGCGCCCGTGCCGTGCCCGCCCACCCGCGAGACGAAGCCGTCCAGAAGCACGAAAGGCGCCGCCGACAACAGCAGCCCCGGCAGCAGCGCCCGCGTGCCCAGCCCCACCCGGTGCAGCAGCAGGGCCAGAGCGGCCGCGAACAGCACGCCGTAGCCGATGCCCACCGAATGCCAGGCCACCAGGCGGTCGCCGAAGACCGCGAAGCCCAGGGCGCCGAAGAGTGGGTCCAGGAAGCTGCTGCCCAGGTACAGGTTCAGCTGCGCGACGCCCAGATCGCCGGCGTGGCCGTGCAGGACCTCGCGGGCCAGGGTGGCGATGTCGGCGTCTTCGGGGTCGTGCACCAGGGTGGGGTGCAGGAGCAGGCGGGCGGTGAGCGCCGCGCCGGCTGCGATCAGGCCCACCAGCGCGGACAGCAGGATCGCGGCCCGCCGCCACGGGGAGCGGGGCGCAGCCTTCCCCTCAGCCTCATCGGCCGCCTCTGGAGATCCCAGGTCCTCGACGGTCACAGCGCGGCGTCCTCTCCCGGACCGCGCCCCTCGCGCCGTCCCCGATCCACCGCCCGCCGCAGCCTCTGGCCGGGCTCGCCCTCCGCCTCCCCGGGGGAGGTGCGCGCCGCGGATCAGTGTCTCCCCTGTCTACCACGCGATCCCCGGGGTCGCAGGCAGGAGCTGCCGGGCCGGCGCCCTCACCTCGCCGGGCCGGCGCCCTTGCCCTGCCTGCCCCCCGCCGCGATCCTGCCGCGATGCTGAAGGAGCCCCTGTTGCACTTCGCCCTGCTCGGTCTGGGCCTGTTCCTGCTGTGGGGGGTGCTCCGGGCCGACGATCGCGTGCTGGTGGTGCCGGCCGCCACGGTGGAGCGGCTGCGCGCCGACGCCGCCCGGCGCCTGGGGCACGACCCCGAGCGGGCCGAGCTGGACGCCGCCGTGGACCAGCACATCGCCGACGAGCTGCTCTACCGGGAGGGGCTGGCGCTGGGCCTGGACCGCGCCGACCCGGTGGTGCGGCAGCGCGTGATCCAGAAAATGCGCTTCCTGCACGAGGACCTGCGGGCGGTGCCCGAGCCGGGGGAGGAGGAGCTGGCCGCCTTCGCGGGCGAGCGGCTGAACGTCCCCGCCCAAGTGGCCTTCGAGCACGTGCACTACCGGGGCGACGGTCGCTCGGCGGCGGAGCTGGACGCTCTGGTGGAGGCGGCGCGGGGCCGGCTGGCGGCGGGGGAGGACCCGGCGTCGGTGGGCGAGGCCTTCGCCCTGGGGCGGGCCTTCACCGGGCGGGCGCTGCCCATCGTCGAGCGCGACTTGGGCCCCGACTTCGCTCAGGCCGCAGCCGACGCCCCCCTGGGGGTCTGGACCCGCGCGGACACGCCCTACGGCGCCCACCTCCTGCGCGTGACCGAGCGCAGCGAGCCCCGGTCGGCCTCCCCCGACGAGCTGCGGGCCGGCGCGACCGAGGAGTGGAAGCGGCAGCGCCGGCAGGAGCACGCGGACCAGGCGCTGCAGGAGCTTCGGGACGCGGCGACGATCCGGATCGAGCGATGAGGGCCGCGGCGACCATCAGGATCGAGCGATGAGGGCCGCGTCGGCGTGCCTGTTGCTGCTCCTCCTCGTCCCCGGCGCCGCCCAGGCCCACGCCCTGAGCCCCGCGCTGCTCTCGCTGGACGAGGTCGACGTCGACGTCTGGCAGGCGCGCTGGGTGCCCCCGACGATGGCGCCCGGCAGCCCCGAGCGACCCGATCTGCTCGCCCCCTCCCTGCCGCCGGGCTGCGTCGGCCCCCGCTCGGCCAACCTGTGGACCGTGACCTGCGCCGACGGCCTGGTGGGGGAGCTGCGCATCGGCGGGCTGGAGGCGGCCAGCGCGGAGGTCGTGGTCCGGATGGAGCCCCTGGACGGCTCGTCGAGCGTGTTCGTGCTGCGGCCCGAGGCGCCCAGCGTGCTGGTGGGGCGGCGCGCGGAGGATCGGCTGCTGCCTTGGGTCGCATTGGGCATCGAGCACATCCTGCTGGGGGCCGATCACCTGCTCTTCGTGCTCGGCTTCGTCCTGCTGGTCGACGATCGCCGCCGCCTGGTCTGGGCGCTGACGGCCTTCACCGCGGCCCACAGTCTGACCCTGGCCGGCTCCGCCCTGGGGGCGATCTCCTTGCCGGGGCCGCCGGTGGAGGCGATCATCGCCCTGTCCATCGTCCTGCTCGCGCGGGAGCTGCTCGATGAGCGCCCCAGCGCGACCCGCCGCTGGCCCTGGGCGGTGGCGCTGCTCTTCGGCCTGGTGCACGGCTTCGGCTTCGCGGGGGCCCTGCAGGAGCTGGGGCTGCCCCGCAGCAACGCCCTGGGCGCCCTGCTCAGCTTCAACGTCGGGGTGGAGATCGGGCAGCTGGGCTTCGTGGCGGTGGCGCTCCTGCCCGTCGGCTGGCTCCGTCGTTCCCGGCTGCCCGCGCGCCTGCTGCCCTACGCCCTGGGTACCGTGGCGGCGGCGTGGACGATCGAGCGCGTGCTCGCCTTCTGGAGTCCTGCATGAAGCGCATCGCCCTGCTGCTGTTCCTCGCCGGCTGCCCCGAGCCCGAGGCCCCGCCCGAGCCCACGCCCACGCCGTCGCGGGAGCCCTGCGCCGACTCCAACCCGCAGCGCAACGTCTACTGGGGCGACCTGCACATCCACACGGCGTTCTCCTTCGACGCCTTCTTCGAGGACGTGCGGCTGACCCCCGACGACGCCTACGACTTCGCCCGCGGCGAGCCCATGGCGGTGACGCCGCGGGTGGACGGGGTGGGCACGACGCCGGTGCAGCTGAGCCGCCCCCTGGACTTCGCGGCGGTCACCGACCACGCCTCCTGGCTGGGCGAGATCCTGGGCTGCTCGGACCCCGCCCAGACCGTGTACGACTCGGAGTTCTGCGCGGGCCACCGGGCGGACGGCACCGTCGCCGTGCAGCGCTTCGGCATCCAGTTCACCTACGAGCAGCCCGAGCGCTTCGACGAGCTCTGCTCCGCCCCCGGCTTCGACTGCACCGCGGCGGCGCGCGACGCCTGGACGCGCATCCAGGACGCGGCGGAGGCGGCCTACGACCGCACGTCGTCCTGCCGCTTCACCACCTTCGTCGGCTACGAGTGGTCCGGCGCGACGGGCCTGAGCAACCTGCACCGCAACGTGATCTTTCGCAGCGAGGCGGTGCCGGACCTGCCCACCTCCTACCTGGACGAGCCCACGGACGACGGCCTCTGGCGGGCCCTGGACGCCGACTGCCGGGCGGAGGACGGCTGCGAGGTCCTGTCGATCCCCCACAACAGCAACCTGAGCAACGGCAAGCTGCTGGGCTTCCAGGCCCCGCAGTTCGGCGATCCGGCGGCGGCGGCGGCGCAGCAGGGCCGGCTGGAGCCGCTGATGGAGGTCTACCAGCACAAGGGCAGCTCCGAGTGCTTCGACGACAAGGGCGGCATCGACGCGCTCGTGGATCCCCTCTGCGCCTTCGAGCAGATCCGGCCGGGCGCGGACGACTGCGGGGACGGCACGGGCACGTCGGGCATGATCGGGGCCGGCTGCGCTTCCCGGCGGGACGGCCTGCGCGGCGCGCTGCTGGAGGGGATGTCGGTGCAGGCGACCCTGGGCGTGAACCCCCTCAAGCTGGGGGTGATCGCGGCGACGGACACCCACCTGGGCACCCCCGGCCTCGTCGACGAGGACCAGTACGCCGGCCACACCGGCCAGCCCGAGGACACGGCGCTCAAGCGGCTGGAGCGCTCCGACCTGCGGCCCCAGGGCCTGCTGACCAGCCCGGGCGGGCTCATGGGCGCGTGGGCCACGTCCAACGATCGGGACGCGATCTTCGACTCCATGCAGCGCAAGGAGGTCTTCGGCACGTCGGGACCCCGCATCCCGGTGCGCTTCTTCGGGGGCGACCTGGCCGAG
>CALCXL010000917.1 GCA_937907595.1 uncultured Pseudomonadota bacterium | reverse complement strand
CGCAACGCCCTCCGACGGTCCCTCCGCGGCCCGAGGTCGCCGCCGCAAGCGCGGCAAGAAGGACCGATCATGAAGCCCGCGTTCTACATCACCACCGCCATCGACTACGTCAACGGCAAGCCCCACCTGGGCCACGCCTACGAGCGGATCACGTCGGACGTCATCGCCCGCTGGAAGCGCCTGGCGGGCCACGAGGTCCGGTTCCTCACCGGCACGGACGAGCACGGGATCAAGGTCCAGAAGGCGGCGGCCGAGGAGGGCCTGGACCCCCAAACCTACACCGACCGGCTGGTGCCGGCCTTCGAGGAGGCGTGGCAGGCGCTGGACATCTCCTACGACCGCTTCATCCGCACCACCGACGCCGACCACAAGGCGACGGTGACCGCGCTGCTCGAGGCAGTGCGGGAGGCCGGCTGGCTTGAGGAAAAGGACTACGAGGGCTGGTACTGCGAGGGCTGCGAGGCCTTCAAGACGGACAAGGATCTGGTGGGAGAAGCCTGCCCCGACCACCCCAACCGGGCCCTGACCTGGCTGCAGGAGACCAACCTCTTCTTCAAGCTGTCGGCCTTCCAGGAGCCCCTGCTGGCCCATTACGAGGCCCACCCCGAGTTCGTTCAGCCGGAGTCCCGCCGGAACGAGGTCCTGTTCCTGATCAAGGAGGGCCTGGCGGACCTGTCGATCTCCCGCAGCGTCGACAGCGTGAGCTGGGGGATCCCCATCTCCTTCCGCCCCGACTCGGTCATCTACGTCTGGTTCGACGCGTTGATCAACTACCTGACGGGGGCGGGCTACGGCACCGACGCCGCCTTGTTCGAGCGCTTCTGGCCGGCCGATCTGCACGTGTTGGGCAAGGACGTCACCCGCTTCCACTGCATCATCTGGCCCGCCATGTTGATGGCCGCCGGCGTCGCCCTCCCCCGCACGATCTTCGCGCACGGCTGGGTGCTGACCGGCGACGCGCGCAAGCTCAGCAAGTCCGACAAGACGACGACGGAGGGCGAGAGGGATCTCAGCCCCCTCGCCATCGCCACCACCTACGGCCCCGACGCGATCCGCTGGTTCCTGACCCACGAGATCACCTTCGGCCGCGACGGCGAGTTCACCTGGCAGCGCTTCGAGGACGTCTACAACGCGCACCTGGCCAACGGGCTGGGCAACCTGCTCAGCCGATCGGTGGGCATGGGGCACAAGTACTTTGGCGGGGTCCCCGCGCCGGTGGGCCCGCCCGACCCGCTGCTGAGCGCGCTCTGCGCCGAGGCCACGGCCAAGACCACCGACGCCTACGAGGCCCTGCGCCTGCACGACGCGACGTCGGCCGCCTGGACCATCATCACGACTTGCAACGAGCAGGTGCAGGCCCGCGAGCCCTGGAAGATGGCGAAGGACGAGGGCAGGAGGGACGAGCTGGCCGACTTCCTCTACGGCCTGATGGAGGCCCTGCGCGTCGCCTGCGTGCTGCTCAGTCCGGTCATGCCCCGCAAGACGCGGCAGTGCCTGGAGGCGCTCAAGGCGGAGGACTCCCTGGAGCTGGGGCTGGAGGCGGCGACCGCTTGGGGGGGGCTGCGGGCCGCCGACCTGGAGCGACCCAGCCCCCTGTTCCCCCGCATCGACCAGCTCTGACCTCCCGCCCTGGGGCGGGCCGGCTCAGGCGGTGCCACCCGGCAGCAGCACCGTCAGCGAGACCTCGCTGCGCTTGGAGCGCCGCTGCAGGAGCAGCTCGCCCCCGAGCAGCGAGGTGTAGAGCTGGGCCAGGGGCAGGCCCAGGCCGCGGAAGCTGTCCGCTTCCTCCAGCTCGCCGGCCAGCACGCGCCGCATGTAGGCCTCGTCGTCGCGGGTGATCGCGGCGGTGTTGGTCACCACCACGCCCACGTGACCGCGGCTGAGCGCCTCCTTGACCGCCACGGGGAGGGTGTCTGCGCGCACGCCGTCGGGCCAGTTGCGGCCCTGGCCCAGCAGGGTGACCGTCGCCCGGCCGGGGCCCGCGCTCAGGGCGTTGTCGAGGATCTGCGTGAGCGCGATGCGCGCCGCCGCCGGATCGGTGCGCAGGCGGGGCGCGCGCGGCGGTGCGAGCACGGTGAACGGGTCGTCGGCATCGGGCCGCCCGCTGAGCGTGGATCGGATGGCGCCGTCGAGCACGTCGGCCAGCGCGACCGACTCAAAGGTGTCTTCGTAGTTGCTGGGCACGCTGTAGGCGCGGGCCACCAGGTCCATCGCACGCCGCGCACGCATGGCCCGCTGCCGCTGCTCCCCGTCGACCTGCGGCATGGCGAGGATGGGCTCCAGGTACCGGTCGAAGCGCACCAGCACCGCCTCCACCAGGCGGCCGACGTAGCGGTGCGTGTACACCAGCCGCTCGCGCAGCTCCTCGTTCGCGCGCTGGAGCGCCCGCCGGTCCAGGTGCCCCCGCAGGGTGCGGACCAGGTCGGACTCCTTGAACGGCTTCTGGAGGTAGTCGTCCACGCCCATGCGCAGCGACTTGATCGCCGAGTCCAGGGCGCCCTGCCCCGTGAGGATGATGCGTGCGATCGCCGGATCCGCGTCCGCAGTGCGGTCCAGCAGCTCCAGGCCGTCCATCTCCGGCATCACCAGATCGGAGACGACCATGGCGACGTCCCGCCCCTGGTCCAGGAGCTGGCGGATCCCCGCGTCGGCCGGGAGACCGTCGCTGAAGGGCTGGACTTCGTGATCGGCGAAGTTGCGCCGCAGGATCGCGGTCAGCAGACCGCGGATCGCGTCGTCGTCTTCAGCCAGAATGATGACGGGGGGAAGCCCCCCACCGGTCCGCGACATACTCTGCCTCCCCTGAT
>CALCXL010000916.1 GCA_937907595.1 uncultured Pseudomonadota bacterium | reverse complement strand
GTCTCCCTGAGCGTGGGCGACGTGGTGGTGGGCACGGCCGACGGCGGCTACCTGCAGGAGATCGTCTGGCTGGACGTGCAGGACGACCGCGTGGTGGCGGAGACGAAGCAGGCGACGCTGGCCCAGGTCTTCGTCAACGGCGGCTTCGACGAGACCATCGTGTGGGAGAACGAGGAGCGGGAGACCTGGGACTGGAGCGGCACCTCGCTCTACTCGGGCAACCACGCCGGCGTGGACATCGACGTGGCACTGAGCCGCGCCATCGTGAAGTTCGACCCGCAGATGCGCCTGTCCGCCGACTTCGGCTGGTTCAGCCTCAAGCGGGCCGACGCGCAGCTGGACGTGCCCTTCGAGCTGGACGCCGAGCTCCGCGCCACCCTGAGCGGCGCGGTGGAGTACGGCGCCGAGAAGGAGCTGGGGTCCTTCACCCGTCCCTTCGCCTTCGCCGCCGGGCCCGTGCCCGTCGCCGGCACCATGAAGCTGACCTTCACCGCCGGCTTCGAGGTCGCGGCCGACGCCGAGGCCGAGGTCGCCGCCGGGGCCGAGGTCGTCGCCGACCTGCACCTGCGCGGCATGTACGAGGACGGCAACTGGGCCTACGAGGACGACCGCCGCTTCGACGCCGCCCCCCGCGGCCCCGAGTGGCAGGTCACCGGCCACGCCGAGGCGAAGGTCTACGTGAAGGTGGACGCGCAGGTGATGCTGTACTCCGTCGCCGGGCCGGACTTCGACGTCGACCCCTACGCCCGCGCCGAGGCCGACGCCGAGTGCTGGGACATCCCCTGGACGCTGTACGGCGGCATCGACACCGGCGTGGGCCTCAACCTGGACCTCTACGTCTGGGAGACCAACAAGGACTTCGGCCCCTGGAACTGGGAGACGACGGTGGCGGACGGCAACATCGAGCT
The DNA here is from genome assembly GCA_937907595.1 of uncultured Pseudomonadota bacterium. GTDB lineage: Bacteria > Myxococcota_A > UBA796 > UBA9615 > UBA9615 > CALCXL01. The sequence goes on along the minus strand of CALCXL010000916.1, from coordinate 7,205 downwards.
GCCCTACCCCCTGAGCAGCAACTGCGGCGACGAGATCGGCGTGTGCGCGGCGGTGGGCACCATCTCCTGCGGGCAGACCGTCAGCGGCAACACCGGGCGCGACGAGGGCGCCACGCGGGCCCTGAGCGGCTACCCCATCAACACCGGCAACTACGAGGCGCCGGAGCTGGTCTACTCCTGGGAGGGCGGCGCGGGCGAGGTGGAGTTCCGGTTCATCGACCCCGAGCCCTACAACGTCAACCACGACATCATCATCCTCGACGGCAGCGGCAACGTGTGCAGCAGCGCCAACGCCATCGCCTACGGCTTCAACAGCCTCACCTTCACCCCCGAGGGCAGCGGCCCCTTCTTCGTGGTCGTCGACGGCTACGACCAGGACGAGGGCGCCTTCCAGCTGGAGTTGGACTGCAACCCCGAGTGATCGGCGGCCGGCTGGCCCTGAGGGGTCGGCGCGGTTAGAGTCCTCCGCGGGTGAACACCCTTAACGGAGGTCGCATGGTCACAGTCGTCACCGGAGCAGGAGGGCACGTCGGCGCGGCCCTGGTGCGTGAGCTGCTCGAGCAGGGGCGCGTCGTGCGCGCGCTGGACCTGGAGCACGGCATCGGGCTGGAGGGCCTGGAGGTCGAGCGCAAGGTCGGCGACATCCGCGACCCCAAGTTCCTGGCCGACTGCATCGACGAAGGCGACGTCGTCTACCACCTGGCCTCGGTCATCTCCACGTCCGGCGACAAGGGCGGGCTGGTCCCCTCGGTCAACGTCGACGGCGCGCGCAACGTCGCCACCGTCGCCCACGAGCGCAAGGCGAAGCGCCTGGTGCACTTCAGCAGCATCCACGCCTACGACATCGACACCCTGGGCGCCCCGGTCGACGAGACCACGCGCGGCGCCGTGGAGAACAGCGAGTCGGCCTACAACTGCAGCAAGTGGCGGGGCCAGCAGGCGGTGCTGGAGGTGGCGGGCAAGGGCCTGGACGCGGTGGTGGTGAACCCCTGCGGCGTGGTCGGCCCCTACGACTACAAGGCCAGCCGCATGGGCAAGTTCTTCCGCACCTACTACCGCGGCAAGACGCCCCGCCCGGGGCCTGGCGGCTTCAACTGGGTGGACGTGCGCGACGTGGTGGCCGGCGCCATGGCGGCCGAGGCGAAGGGCCGCACGGGGGAGGCCTACATCCTCTCCGGGCACTACCAGACCAACATCGACCTGGCCCGCATGTGCGCGGCGCGCAGGGACACCACGCCGCCGTCGGGGCCGATCCCCTGGTGGTTCCTCAACACCCTGCACGCGCTCAGCCCGGTCCTCAAGGCGCTGGGCCAGCGGCCGCCGGTGACGCAGGAGGCCCTGGACGCGCTGCGGGCCAACCCGGACATGTCCCACGCCAAGGCGACATCCGAGCTGGGCTACTCGCCGCGCAGCACGGAGGAGACCATCGACGGGATCTTCGCCTGGTACGAGGCCGAGGGGATCATCGACAAGGAGTGGGAGCGCAAGAAGGCGGCGAAGGCGGCGGCGGCATCGGCTTGACGCTGGGGGCGGCGGCGGCCACATTCGCGGCCATGACGCCCTTTCAGCCCTTCGACCTGGACGACCTCAAGCTCGTCTACCGCACCCTGCACACCCAGCTGCTGGTCAACATGGACCTGCTGGACTGCGGCTTCTTCTCCGACCTGCAGGCCCACTTGCAGGCCCTGGCGAAGGCCGACGGCGTCGACGTGGGCGACCACGGCCGTTGGGACGCCTGGCTCAAGCGGCCGTCGACGGGGCTGAAGATCGTCAGCTGAAGCGGCGGCGTGGCAGCAACAGCAGGATCAGCAGGCCCCAGCCCCACCACATGCGGGCCTTCGGCCTCCAGGGTGATCGACGCCGCGCCCCCCCGCCGGCTCGCCGTCGACGGTCCAGGACCCCGTCGCTCCCTCGCTGAGTGACCCCCCGAGGTCAGGCCATCTCCCAGCGGAGCCGGGTGGCGCGGGACAGGCACAGGTCGGCGTCGCGGCCCAACCGCAGGGCGCGGAAGGTCCGGCCCTCCAGCCGGCTGCCGTTGGTGCTGGCCATGTCCACCGCCCACAGCCCCGTGGGGTCCTGCACCAGGCAGAGGTGGATGCGGGAGATGGACTCGTCGGCGCAGAGGAGCTCCGAGTCCACCCCGCAGCGCTCGTAGCGGCCGATGAGCACGCCGCGGGTCAGCGCCTGCACCGACAACCTCACCGAGCGGCGATCGGGCAGGAAGAGGGCGCCCACCGCCGCGCGGCTCTCCGGGGGGAGCTCGGCCAGGCGCTCGGGCTCGTCCAGGCGCAGGATCTGGGTGGAGGAGAGCCCGCCAACGTCCTCCCGCACCACCTTGAGTCGCGGGTAGGCGCGGGCCTTGAGGGGCGGCCGGAGCCAGGACGTCCGCGCTTCCACGGCTTCCCGGGGGGGGAGCTGGTCCCAGGCCGCTTGCGGATCCTCGGGCCAATCAAGGTCCGGCGACGTCCAGATCGCCATCAGGTTCCAGGTGCCCACGCGCAGGAAGCAGGTGCCGTCGGCGCGCATGGCGGCCACGTTGGTGCCGTCCTCCGTCTCGAAGCGCCCCTCGGTGCCGGTGTCCAGGACCCGGAACGTGGGTCGACCCTCCTCCAGCCAGGCGCTCACCAGCAGGTGCCGAAGGGAGACCGAGTCGTCGCCGCGCAGCACCAGATCGGCGCGGGTGTGGCGTCCGACCACGCGGTGCGCGCTGCGATCGGGCTCCAGGGGGAGCTCCAGGCAGAAGGCACCCTCCTGCTCCCCGCCCCCCAGGGCAAAGCGCTGGGCCGCCAGCACGAAGCCGGTCTTGCCGAACGCGCGCAGGGCGGGACGGAGCCGAGGCCACGCGCGCAGGAAGGCGGCGCGGTGCTCCTCCACGTCGCGCTCCGGCCCCTCCACCGCCAGGAGGACCTGCGTGCGCCCGTTGTTCGAGCTGCCAACCGTCTCCAACATGTTCCGGCTCCCCGCGGCGCTCACCGTCGCCCCAGGATGCCGCCGGGGCAGGGCGTCGCCAAGGGGCAAGAACGCAGGCCCGCGGCGATCTGCTTCGCCGAAGTCGTTTTGTCCTTGGTGCTGGGGGGGGATCCACCGATATGCTGTTCGCGGATGAGGAGATCCACCAACTTGTGCGCTGCCGCGTTCGCGACCCTCCTGCTGGGGGCAGCTTCAGGCTGCCTTCCCGAGCGGGGCGAGCTGGACATGGCCGGAGGCGCGACCATCGCCGCCGACTGCCCCATCGCCGATGAGGTGGTGGCGGAGGCCTGCGACGACGTCTACTGCGGCGGGGCGACGGTGGAGGTGGGCACCGGCGGCGCCGACTTCGAGACGGTGGACGAGGGCGAGTTGCTCCCCCTGCACTTCGGCTCCAACGGCGGCGCGGGCGGCTACCACCTCTTCCTGTCGATGGAGGCGGAGAACCTCTGCCCCATCCTCTGGTTGGAGCCCCGCATCGAGGCGGAGGTCGACGGTCGGATGGTGACCCTCTACTCCCAGCGCCTGCACGTCCTGGCTGTGCGCCCCGACCAGCGATTCAGCCGGCAGGGCTACTGGGGCATCCGCGCGCCCATCCCCTGCGCCTTCTGGCCCGACGACCCCGAGCGGGACGCCACCTGCGGCGAGTTCCAGAGCCGCTACGGGCACATCGAGGACCTGGACATTCGCGTGTCGATGACGGTGGAGGACCACGATGGCCGCGTGGCCCAGGACTCCCGCTGGGTGAACGCCGGCCTCGGCTTCGACTGATCGGGGCAGGCCGCCCCACCAAAAGCCGGCTCAGTCCGTCGTGCAGAAGTCGATGGTGTCGGTGGTCGGCCCCTGCCCCGGCTGCTCCGTCCCCGGCACGGGCACCTCGTGGAAACAGGAGTCGACGCCCTCGTCGTTGAAGCTCAGGCGCGTCACGCCGTAGCGCGGGTGGCCCTCCCCCTGGGACGCACCGCCGGTGCCGGTGATGATCTCGTGGATGGTGCCGTCGCCGATGGTGATCGCCGGGTACTCCTTCCAGTAGTGCGCGTGGCCGGTCATCAGCCGGTCGACCCCGGCCCGGACCAGCTCCCCCAGGATGTACCAGCTCTGGTCTTCGTCCCGCAGGCCCTGCCCGGTGCGGTCGGGGTAGATGACGTAGTGGGTGCCGAAGATCAGGTGCTCCATGCTGCCCTTGTCGAAGAGTTGGGGCAGCCGCGCCTCGATCGACGGGGCGATGGCGCCGTCGGCCGTGTCCATCAGCACGACGTGGGTGCGGCAGACGTCGAAGGCGAAGGTCCCCGGCCCGAAGTAGCGGTTGAACCGCGCGAACTCGTCGCCCGCCTTGTCGTGGTTGCCCGCCGTCACCGAGACCGGCACGGGGCTGCTCACCAGCAGCTCGTCGATGCGCAGGAACTCGTCGTCCGCGGCCTCCTCGGCCAGGTCGCCCAGCAGCAACAGGCCCAGCAGGGGCTCCCCGGCGGCCTCGGCGTCGTCGACCTGCTGGTGCAGGTCCTGCAGGATCCGCTCGAACTGCAGGGGGTTGGTCTGGATGTCCGCCGCCACCGCGATCCGGTAGGCCGGGGGGCAGGGCCGCGCGCCGCGCATCCAGATCGTGGCGCCGTCCACCATCACCAGGTCGAACTCCCGCCGCAGCAGCCCATCGCCTGGGTTCGGTTGGGGCTGGAGCTGCCCGTCGGGGCCCAGGCTGACCAGCATGTCCGGGGCGATGTTGTCGACGATGACGTGCAGGCTGCGCCGCTCGGTGTCCCGGGGGACGAAGGAGACGCGGAAGCCCATGAGGGCCGCCGGGCGCAGGCGCACCACGCCGGACTCCACCTCCTGGACCAGGCCCAGGGCGTCCCAGGAGGAGGCGTCGACGGCGTCGTCGGCCTGGAAGCGGACCTCCACGCCGTGGGACGTGAGGACGCGCGCGTAGTGGTTCTCCGCCACCACGCGGCACTCGGCGGACTCGTATTCGCCCAGGGCGCACTCGGGGTGGCTGGCGCAGGACTGCAGCGGGGAGAGCAGCAGGGCGAGGGCGATCAGGGGCAGGGGCCTCATGGGGCGACTCCGCGGGTCGGCAGGGCGATGTCGGGGGTGACCAGGGCGACTTCGATGTAGGGGCCGCCGCCCTCGGTGAGCCAGATGCCGGCCCCGATCTGCAGGGCGACGGGCGCGTCGCGGCGGCGGATGCGCAGGTCCCACGAGACGTTGACGGGGCCGAAGAAGCCGATGATCGCGCCCAGGTCGAAGGCCTCGCCGTCCAGCTTGCTGTGCACGTAGCCCAGGTTGAAGCGGCCGCTGACGCTGGTCTTGGTCGTCGCGAGGGGGGTGAGGGGGACGTCGACCTGGTACCAGGCCTCGGCGTAGAAGCCGCCCAGGACCGGCGGGCCCCGGCGGAGCTCGGTGCTGCCCGGGTCGCTGAAGCCGATCCAGTCGACGCGGGGGCCGGCGAAGAAGGTGAAGCGCTGCCGCGGCGACGTGTGCCAGCGGAAGCCGAGCAGGGCCGGGTACAGGGCGACGTGCTCGGTGACCTGCTCCTGGGCCGTGCCGGGGTGCCGCGTGACCCGGCGCACCTCCACGGTGGGGCGGTAGCGGATCTCGAAGCGCCCAGCGGAGGCGGGACGGGCGACGCCCGGCAACGGGTAGGGCAGCTTCCAGGCCATCTCGGCCCCGGCGGCCACCTTGAGGCGGCTGCGGGTCAGCGTGACCGGGAACAGCGCGTCCTGGCCCTGGCGAAAGGCCTGGAGCTGCGGTCGGGGGTCGACGTCGGCGCTGGTCCCCAGGCCGAAGGAGGCGCCGACCGAGGGCTGAAGCTGGAAGACGTCGCCCGCGGTGATGGTGGGGTCGAAGGAGAGGGCCAGGCCGTAGGGCGCGGCCTCGTCCAGGGTGGAGCTCCCGCCGGGGCTGAGCTTCAACCGGAAGGTCGGGCGCCCGGGCCGGTCCTCCACCGCCGTCTCACCGCGGGGGGAGAGCAGACCCAGCAGGGTGCCCACGCCCGCCCCGACCAGGCCGATCAGCCCGGTGCCAACCATTTGAGCGTAGGGGTCGCCGGTGCCCAGGCTGTCGCCGGACTCAAAGCCCAGCAGGCCGCCCCCCAGGGCAGCGCCGGCCCCCGCGGCCAGGAGCGCGCGGCTCAGGCCGGGGTGCCAGCAGGGCTGGGTGCCGGCCACGCAGCAGCGTTCGATCTGCGGGCAGGTCTTCGCCGGCAGGCTCAGGTCCAGGGGCGGCGGCGACGGCGGGGCCTGGGCCTGCGCGGGGGCGGCGAGGAGCAGGGCGAGCAACAGGACCATGGGGCGCATGCGGGTCCTCCCGCAGCCTGTGTAGCAGGCCGGATCCGTCGAAGGACCAAGTCCGCCGCAAATCGGGGCAGCGCCAGGCGATCCCGCGGGGCGGCGCGCAAACAATCGCTTACAGCGCCGACGTGACCGTGGGGCCCGGTTGACGATACAATCCCGCCCGGTCGCCCCCGTGCCCACCTGCCCGCACCGCACGGTCCTGCCGCCGACGGACTGGAGACACCCGATGCCCCTCGAGCCCCACCGCATCCTGCCCGCCCTGGTCGCCCTCGTGGCGCTGACCGGCTGCGAGGCGGCCATCCCCACGCTGCAGCTCAACGAGTTCATGGCCAGCAACACCGGCTCCCTGACCGACGACGCGGGGGGCACCCCCGATTGGGTGGAGCTGCACAACCCCGGCGACGATCCGGTGGACCTGGAGGGGTTCTTCCTCAGCGACAACGCCCTGCGGCTCGATCGCGAGGCCCTCCCGGCGGGCACGGTGGTCGAAGCGGGCGGCTTCGCGCTGTTCTACCTGGACGGCTCGGTGGACGAGGACCCCCAGACCCTGTCCTTCAAGCTGAGCGCGTCCGGGGAGGAGCTGTTCCTCAGCTACGACGCCGGTGAGGGGGCGGAGGAGGTCGACTCGATCCTCTTCGGGGAGCAGGTGCCCGACGTGTCCATGGCGCGGCAGGCGGACGGCGGCTGGGACGAGGACCCGACCCCCACCCCCGGTGACCCCAATGGGTGAGGCTCGGCCCTCCGGGGCCATCCCCCGGCGGCGGGAGTTCAAGTACCTGCTGCCCCCCGAGCGCCTGCCGGAGCTGCGGCAGCGGCTGGAGGGCGTCTGCGATCGCGACGCCAACGCGGGCCCCGACGGCACCTACCTGACCCGATCGCTGTACTTCGACGCGCGTGACCTGCGGCTCTTCCACGCCAACGAGCGGGAGGCCAGCCAGCGCTTCAAGG
>CALCXL010000915.1 GCA_937907595.1 uncultured Pseudomonadota bacterium | reverse complement strand
GACACGGGCACGCCGACGTCGACGGCGGGGCCCGCGTCCATCGAATACACGGCCTCCACCGCGCTGCCCCGCACGGCGTCGGCCACCCGGGACAGGGCGGCGGCGTCCTGAACGATCAGCACCCGGGCCTGGCTGTGCTCCAGGATGTACCCGACCTGCTCGACGGTGCAGGTGGGGTAGATGCCCACGGTCACCAGGCCGCAGAGCAGGTTCGCCATGTCGCAGCGCACCCACTCGTGGCGGGTGGCGGCCAGAATCGCGACGCGGTCGCCGCGCTGCAGCCCCAGGCCGGGCAGGGCCGCGGCCAGGGCCAGGGTCTCCCGGCGGGCCTCGCTGGCGGGCACGGGTCGGAAGCCGCCCTGCGGCGCCTCTGCGTGGTAGGCGACGGGACGGTCGTCGTTGAGCAGCCGCCACAGCAGCACCTCGGTGACGGTCTCGTGCTCGAACTGGGGGGTGGTCAACACGGCGCGGGCCGATTCTGCCACGCCGCCCCCGTGCAGCGGGGAGCGCGCAAAGGTAGATTGCGTGCAGACGTGCCGACCGGGCCACCCCGGCACGACGTGTGACCCATGGAATCGAAGACCAAGATCTACCTGGCAGCGCCGGACCCCACCCTGAACCGCCAGCTGCGCGCGCAGCTGGAGGCGGGCGGCTACCAGATCCAGGAAGCCCTGGACTGGACCCTCGTGGCGGAGGAGGTCGGCCTCTTCGGCGCCGACGTCGTGGTGCTCGAAGAGTCCCTGGTGGACGTGGTCCGCCAGATCAAGGCGGACCCGCGCACCGCCGACCGCCCCGTGCTCCTGGTGCTGCCGGAGACGACGGACGACTCCATCCAGCGGGGCCTGGACTCGGGCGCGGACGACATCATCGGCATGCCGATCGTCGGCGCCGACCTGGTCAACCGCGTGCGTCTGCTGCGTCGCGCGGGCAGCGACGCCTTCGAGATGCCGGACCTGGTGCTGTCCGTCGCGGACGAGCTGGCGCCCATCGACCTGGACGACGGCGACGACGCCCCCCTCTCCGGCACCCGCGTCGCGCGGCAGTACGGGGCCGGCCTTCCCCACGGCATGGACGGCGCCTACGAGAACGACGTCGGCGTATTGATCGAGGCGTCGGAGGCCATGGCCTCCTCCCTGCCCACCACCGACGCCCTCTACGTGCTCAGCCGCCGCATCTCGGAGGTCATCCCGGTCCACCGCTGCAACGTGCTGCTGGTGGGCGTGAAGCCGGACGAGGCCTTCGTGGTCGCCAGCCACGACGACGCCAACCTCAAGCGCCGGCAGGTGGACCTGCGCCGCTATCCGGAGGTGCGCCGCTGCCTGGAGGGCGGGGAGATCGTCCTGATCGAGGACGTGCGCAAGGACCCGGAGATGGAGGAGGTCCAGGACTTCATCACGTCCGTGGACCTGCGCTCGGCCCTGGTCTTTCCGCTGTTCGTGCGGGAGGTCGTCGTCGGCACCCTCAGCTTGACCACCCGCCGGGAGGTGCACGGCTTCACCCGCCGGGAGCTCCTCTTCACGCGGGTCATGGCCAACATGGCCGCAGGCCTGCTGTCGACCTCGCAGATCCTGGAGCAGCTCCGGCGCGACGCCGCCGCGGAGAAGCCGCCCATGGAGGAGTTCGACGAGGTCGTGTTGGACCTGGAGGACCAGATCGAGGGCCTGATCGAGGAACTGGAGCGCAAGTAGGCCGTCGACGGAGCCTTCGCTGCCTCAGTTCTCCCGCCCCGCCACCCACAGCCGCTCGCCGCCCAACTTCGCGGCGACGACGCCCTCCAGCCGCTCGGTCGGCGCGACCTCCACGCCGCTCCACAGCGCCGCGTCCCGCACCACGCCCCCGCTGCCCACCACGTTGAAGGCGCCCAGGGAGGCGTGAGGTCCCACGATCGCGCCGGGCTCCAACCGGTTGCGCGGGCCGAAGAAGAAGGGCGCCTCCAGCGTGGCGCCGGCCAGCCCCTCCACCGAGTCGGGGTTCCCGTACTCGCGCCCTGAGGCGTCGGCGGCGTAGCTGGCCTCCTGGTACAGCGCCTCCTTCGGGTCCACCTCGGGGGCCACGGCCAGCACCCGGCGCTCGCCCGCCTCGAACAATCCGGCCTGGGCGTCCAGGTAGCGGCCGGCGGTGCCCACGTCGTGAAAGACCAGGTCCTCATCGGCGACGTGGGCGCGCAGGTCGGCTCCGGCGGCCAGGCGGGGGATGTAGCCCTGGCGGACGATGCAGGACTCCACGCCGTCGGGTGGCAGGTACCCGACCACGCTGGGCTCGATGGCGTGCACCCCGCAGAAGACGACCTCCCGCGCGGCGGCCAGGTCGGCGTCCGTCACCCCCGCGCGCTGGCCCAGGCCGGTCATCTCCAGGATGCGGCCCTCGGCGTCCACCAGCACCCGCCGCAGGTCGCTGCCCGGGGGGCGGGGTCGACAGAGCAGCGTCGCCTCCGCCCCCTCAGCCCGGTTGCGCTGGTGCGCGGCCCACAGGGCGGGCAGGTCCATGCCCAGGATGGCGTCGCCGTTGAGCAGCAGGAAGGACCTGGTGCAAAGCCGGTCCTCCAGCCGACGGAGCGCGCCGCCGGTGCCCAGGATGTGGGGAGCCTCCACGGACCAGCGGAGGGTCAGCCGCAGCAGCCGACGCTGCACCCAGGTGTCGAGTACCGCCTGCATCTTGCTGCTTTGGTGGAAGGCGTTGACGTGCACCGTCTGGCAGCCGGCGGCGTAGAGGTGGATCAGCGCGTGGCCGATGAGCGGGCGGCCCAGCAGCGGAACCACGGGCTTGGGCACGTGTTCGGTCAGGGGACGCAGGCGCGTGCCGAAGCCGGCGCCGAGCACCAGGGCGGGGACGTCGGCCAGGGGGAACTCAGACACGGGGGGCTCCGGGGCGGTCGGGGTGGCGCGCGCGGGCCGGCCCTTCGGCGACCCCTCGCGCGGCGCAGTCTAGTCCCCCGGCAGTTGCGGAGCCGACCCCCGATCACGCATCGTGCACCCGGACCATCCGGCGGCGCAGGCCGCCATCGCCCGGCGCCGCCGCCGGAGAGGAACCCATGAAGATCGTCACCGTCTGCGGCACGCGGCCCGAGCTGATCAAGCTCGCCCCCCTCGTGCCCGAGCTCGCCTCCCGCTTCGACCACACCTACCTCTTCACGGGTCAGCACTACTCGCCGTCGATGGTGCAGGTCTTCGTCGACGAGCTTCAGGCTCCCGGCCCCGACGTCTTCCTCGACGTGGGCTCCAGCGACCTGGACGCCCTGCAGGAGGCCACGGCCCAGGCCTTCCGGGAGATCGAACCCGACGTGGTGCTGGTCTACGGCGACACCAACAGCACCCTGGCCGCGGCCCAGGCGGCGGACTCCGTCGGCGCCACCGTCATCCACATCGAGGCGGGCATTCGCTCCTTCGACCGAACGATGCCCGAGGAGCTCAACCGGGTGATCGTCGACGGCATCGCCGCCATCCGCCTGGCGCCCACGGGGCTGGCGACCTGGTTCCTGGAGGCCTTCGAGGGCCGCGATCGCGTCACGTCGCCGGCCATCGGCAACCTGGTGGTCGACGCCTGGAAGCGGCACGAGGACGTCGTCATGTCCCGCCCCATCCCCGCCGCCTTCGGCGAGGCCGGCCGCTACGCCGTCATGACCCTGCACCGCCAGGCCACCGTCGACGTGCCCGAGGTCTTCGGCCGGGCTCTGGCCGAGCTCGCCGCCATCGACATGCCGATCTTCTTTCCCGTGCACCCCCGCACGGCCGCGCGGGTGGAGGAGTTCGGCCTGACCTGGCCCGACAACCTGCGCATCGCCGAGCCCATGGGCTACTTCGACTTCATGCGGGCGATGGCCGGGGCCACGATCCTGCTGACGGACAGCGGCGGCGTGCAGGAGGAGGCGATCAGCCTGGACATCCCCTGCGTGACGCTCCGCCCGAACACCGAGCGCATGGAGACGGTGTTCCTGGGGGCGAACCGTCTGTTCGATCTGGAGCGGGATCGCGACCTGGCGTCGGTTGTGACGCAGGCGATCGCCTCTCACCCCGATCGCCCCTACAAGCTCAACCCCTTCGGCGAGGGCCACGCCTGGGCCCGCTGCGTCGTGCTCCTCGAGTTGATGGCGGGCCGGGAGCCCTCGGTGGAATTTCCCCACGAGCCCGGCCTGGCGGACCGATCCGCGCTGCGCGCCGCTGCGGAGGCGATCGCGTCCGGAAAGGGGTGATCGGCACCCCCCCGATCGCGAGCGATCGGTCACAAAGACGACAACGATCCTTTCGCTTCTGGACGTTCAGCCGGTATAAAAAGAGGTGAGGGCATTGGCGCAGGAGGGTTAGGCAACATGGCGGACGCGCTCGACCTCGCGATGCGAGCCGTCGCCTACCCGGTCTGTTGGTCCATCCTGATCAACGGGGTCGATGACCTGTTCATCGATCTCAACTACATCTTCCGCGGACTGGGAAGCGAAGGGCGTCGCAAGGTCACGGTGGAGGATCTCAAGGCTGTGCCGCAGAAGCGGTTGGCCATGATGGTCCCCGCCTGGCAGGAGGCCGCCGTCATCCAGCAGATGCTGGAGTTGAACCTCAAGCAGCTCAACTACACCGAGTACGACATCTTCGTCGGCACGTACCAGAACGACCGGGAGACCCAGGACAAGGTCGACCTGGTGGCGCGGCGCAGCAAGCAGGTGCAGAAGGTGATCGTGCCCCGCGACGGGCCCACCTCCAAGGCCGACTGCCTCAACTGGGTCTACCAGCACATCCAGCTGGTGGAGGAGCGGCGCGGACAGCGCTACGACATCCTGTTGATGCACGACGCGGAGGACATCATCCACCCGCTGGCGCTGCAGCTCTACAACTACCTGATCCCCACCTACGACTTCGTGCAGACCCCGGTGTTCCCCCTGGAGCTGCCCTGGAACGCGTGGGTGGGCGCGACCTACAAGGACGAGTTCACCGAGCACCACCTCAAGGACATGCTGGTCCGCGAGCAGGTGGGCGGGCTGGTGCCCTCGGCGGGGGTGGGCTCCGGCTTCGATCGGGACACGTTCCAGGAGATCGCCCTGGCCCACAACCAGGAGGCCTTCAACGTCGCGTCGTTGACGGAGGACTACGAGCTGGGGCTCAAGTTCCGGCTGGCCAACAAGAACGTGTACTTCGCCTGCCGCGCCATCGAGCGCAGCCGCGTCGTGGAGAAGGGGATCTTCCGCAAGCGCAAGGTCCGCGTCATCCAGGACGAGTACATCGCCACCCGCGAGTTCTTCCCGGACAAGCTGGGCTTCGCCATCAAGCAGCGCAGCCGCTGGATCCTGGGCATCGGCCTGCAGACCTGGGAGCAGATCGGCTGGAAGGGCACCTTGCCGGTGCTCTACACGCTGATGCGGGACCGCAAGGCGATCCTGACCAACTTCATGGCCGTGTTCGGCTACATGGTCGCCTTCTACTGCCTGGGCCGGATGGCCTTCGGCATGGCCACCGACCGCCCCTGGACCTTCGACAACATCTTCCCGCCCGGCAGCGTGCTGTGGTGGATCGTCATGGCCAACACCCTGGTCCTGGCCTGGCGCGCGGTGTGGAAGTACATCACCGTCGACAAGATCTACGGCCCGGTGCACGGCGTGCTCTCCCTGCCGCGCTTCTTCGTCTCCAACATCATCAACTTCGCCGCCACGGCCAAGGCGGTGCGGCAGTACGTGGGCCACCGCATCACGGGCGAGCCCCTGAAGTGGCTCAAGACGGACCACGTCTTCCCGGATCTCTCGGTCCTCAAGACCTATCAGCGCCGGTTGGGCGAGCTGCTGCAGGACCGCGGGGACATCACCGAGGACGAATTGGCGGAGGCCCTGGAGCTCCAGGACCGCACGGGGCTGAGGCTGGGCGAGATCATGACGCTGACCGGCGTCATCTCCACCCGCGGCATCGCCGACGCCCTGGCCGAGCAGCACGCGCTGCCGCCCGTGGACCCGGACTCCTTCGCCATCCCCCTCAACCTGCTGCGGCAGGTGCCGGAGGCGGACGCGGAGATCATGGGCGTCCTGCCGCTGGACATGGAGGACGATGAGACCGTGCGCGTGGCCGTCGCCGCACCGCCGGCCGACGACACGCGGAGCCGGCTTGAGACGATGCTGCGCCTGCGCGTGGTCTTCTCGCTCACCTCCGCCACCGCCCTGGAGCAGGGGCGGCAGCGCGCGTACCGGCGGCTGGTGCTGGAGGAGGCGTCGGGGGAGCGCGATCGCCTGGGCATGCGCCTGGTCTCCAGCGGTCAGCTGCAGCCCGAGCAGGTCCGCGAGGCCCTGGAGGAGCAGGTCGACACCGGCGAGCGCATCGGCGAGGTCTTCGTGCGGCGCGGCTGGATCCGGCCGGAGATCGTGTCGGAGGCGTTGGCGGATCGCACCGATCTGCCCTTCCGATCGGTGCACCCCGACGAGGTCGATCCCGGCGCCCTCCTGGCCATCGGCTACGGCCTCTGCGCGCTCTACTCCCTGATCCCCCTGAAGAGTGACGTGCTCGGTGGCGGGGCGGGGGTGGCCTCGGCGGCGCCCTTGCACG
>CALCXL010000914.1 GCA_937907595.1 uncultured Pseudomonadota bacterium | reverse complement strand
CGGTGGTAGGCCGTGTTCGACAGCATCAGGTGGTAACGCACCAGCCACTCCACCCGGGCGACGTCGTCGGGCTCCCAGCCCATGCGGGTCAGGATGGTGCGCGCACGATCGGCGCCGACCCGGCTGTGCGCGGCGCCGTGGGACTTCGCCACGTCGTGGAAGAGCCCAGCCAGGATCAGGGGGGCGCGCTGCTCCCGACGGGCCCAGGCCCGCGCGAAGAGCGGCGCGGTCTCCCCCGCCTGCCCCAGCAGCTCCAGCTCCCGCACGACGTACAGGCTGTGCACGTCGACGGTGTAGAGGTGCACGCGGTTGTGCTGGGCCTGGCAGAAGCAGGTGCCGAACTCGGGGATGTACCGGCCCAGGAAGCCCGAGCGGTGCATGGCCACCAGCACCCGGAACACCTCCGGCCCCTCGAGGATCGCGCGGAATCGGGCCGCCAGCCCGTGATCCTCGCGGTAGCGCTTGCCGACCTTGGGCAAGGCCGCCCGCACGTGCTCCAGGGCGTCGTGGTGCAGCCGGCCTCCCACGGCCTGCGTGAAGGCGAACAGGTCCAGGATGCGCGCTGGATCCGCGAGCAAGCGCTCGGGCTGCAGGACGCGCACGCTGCCGTCGTGCACGAACAGGCCGTCGTCGGACTCCACAGGGGCCCCCTGCACGGCCCGGCTCACCGGCGCCGATGGGCCCAGCTCCAGGGGGGCCTCGGCGTCGCCGGGCTGCTCGTCCCAGTAGACGCCCAGCATGCGCGCCACGTAGAGCCCGCTGAGGTGGGCCAGGAGGTAGGCGTGGCGGTAGTAGGCCCCCATGAAGCGCTCGACCGCGCGCAGGCGCCCCACCTTGCGGAAACCCAGGGCCTTCGCCACCGGCTCCTGGCTCTCGAACCGAAGGCGGTCCTCCCCCCGACCGGCCAGGAGGTGCAGCTCGGTGCGCACGCGCAGCAGGAAGTCGTGGGCCTCGACCAGCTGACGGTAGTGATCCGGCTCCACCAGCCCCGCCAGCAGCAGGTCGTAGGAGCCCCGCAGGCCGTGCAGCAGCCGCGCGATCCACAGCAGCCAGTGGAAGTCCCGCAGGCCGCCCTTGCCCTCCTTGACGTGGGGCTCCAGCAGGAACACCGAGCTGCCGTAGCGTGCGAAGCGGGCGCAATTCTCCGGCCCCACCCGGGCCAGCAGCTCCGGTCGCCAGCCGTTGATGCCCTCGGCCACCGTGCCCTTGAGGCGGTCGTAGAGGCTCCGGCTCCCGGCCAGGAAGCGCAGGTCGAGCAGGGAGGTCTGCAGGGCCAGGTCCTGCGCCGCGCGGCCCACGATCTCCTCGGGGGTGCCGGGGTGCTGCCCGGTCTGCAGCTTGTTGTTCCACAGCGGGTACAGCAGCCGCTCCGCGACGTCCTGGAGCCGGCCGTCGTCGGGCCCGTCGGTCACCAGCAGCAGGTCGATGTCCGAGTGCGGGCACAGGTTCTTGCGGCCGTAGCCCCCCGCGGCGACCAGGGCGAAGGAGTCGGCCGCCCAGGGCTGCTCGGCGGCCACGCGGTGGTGCAGCGCGCGCAGCGTGTTGTCGGCCAGGGCGCTGTACAGGCCGGTGACGATGGATCCTGCGGAGTCGGCGCCCTGGTGGAAGGACTCGATGCGGCGACGGGACTCCCGCAGGAAGACCTCGGGATCGCCCACCAGATCCACCGGCACCCAGCCCCAGGGCTCCAACCGGGCGGTCACGGGGAGGCCTCGCTGGCTTCGACCGCGGCGACGAAGCGGCTCACCCCGGCGGCGAGGGCGGCGGCGACCTGAGCCTGCCACGCTCGGGTCCGCAGGAGCCCCTCCTCCTCGGGGTGGGTCAGGTAGCCCACCTCCACCAGGATCGAGGGGACCTCGCTGTCCACGAGCACCCAGAAGGGGGCGGTCTTGACCCCCCGATCGAGGATGCGCTCCTCGCCGTAGTAGCCGCGCAGGCCCCCGATCAGCTCCCGGTGCACGGCCGCGGCCAGGTCCCGGCTCTGCAGCGCCACGGCCCCCTGGCGCAGCTCGGCGACCAGGGCGTCGAAGGGATCGCGCTCGCCGCCGGCGTGCCGGGCCAGGTCCGCGGCGCGGTTCTCCTGCTCGGCCACGCGCATGGCGGCCTCGTCCGAGGCCAGATCCATCCAGTAGGTCTCCACCCCCCGGGCCAGGGGGGTGGTGGCGGAGTTGGCGTGGATCGACAGGAACAGGCCGCCGCCGCTGGCGTTGCCCCGGCCCGAGCGCTTGGGCAGGGGCAGGGCCTCGTCGGCGTCGCGGGTGAGCACGACCTCGAAGCCCGAGCGCACCAGCTCCACCGCCGTCAGCCGCGCGATGGCCAGGGTGACGTCCTTCTCCAGGGCGCCGGACACGCCCTCCGCGCCCGTGTCCTCCCCCCCGTGGCCGGCGTCGACGATCACCCTGCGCCAGGAGCGCTCCAAGGCGAGCTCGGAGGCGTCGGCGGGGGGCGCGTCGACGACGACCGCGGCAGGGGCAGCGGCGGGCCACGGGGACGGCGGCGCGGGCTCGCAGGCCGTGAGCAGGGCCAGCAGGGCCAGGGTCAGCACGTCTCCGCCTTCGCACGAAGCTCGGCCAGCAGGGTCAGGGCCTCCAGGGGCGTGAGCTGGTCGGGCTGCAGGGCGAGGAGCTCCGCCTTGAGCAGCGCGCTGCGGTCGGCGAAGAGCGACAGCTGACCCGCCGACGGAGCCGGCGCGCCGGGGCGCTGGGCCAGCCGGGGGGCGCCGACCTCGTTGCGCTCCACCCGCTCCAGGTTGGCCAGGACCTCCCGCGCCCGCACCAGCACGCCCTCGGGCAGGCCGGCGAGGCGGGCGACCTGGATGCCGTAGGAGCGGCTCGCTCCGCCGGGGCGCAGGCGGCGCAGGAAGATGACGCGTCCCCCGATCTCCGAGACCGCGATGTTCACGTTGGCCACGTTCTCCCGGGTGTCCGCGAGCTCCGCGAGCTCGTGGTAGTGCGTGGCGAACATGGTGCGGCACTTCAGGACGTCGGCGATGTGCTCGGCCACGGCCCAGGCGATGGCCACGCCGTCGTAGGTCGACGTGCCCCGGCCGATCTCGTCCAGGATCGCCAGGCTGCGCTCGGTGGCGTTGTTGAGGATCGACGCCGTCTCCGACATCTCCACCATGAACGTCGACTGGCCCCGCGCCAGGTTGTCGCTGGCCCCCACTCGCGTGAAGATCCGGTCGACCACGCCGACGTGGGCCGCCTCGGCCGGCACGAAGGAGCCCACCTGGGCCAGCAGCGTGATCAGGGCGACCTGCCGCATCACCGTCGACTTGCCGGCCATGTTGGGCCCGCTCACGATCAGCATCTGCTCGCCCGCGCAGTCCAGCAGGACGTCGTTGGGCACGAAGCGCTCGCCGAGCCGCATGCGCTCGATCACCGGGTGCCGCCCCGCCGTGATGTCCAGACGCAGCCCGTCGTCGATGGTGGGCCGGCAGTAGTCGTTGGCCACCGCGACCTCCGCCAGGGCCACCACGGCGTCCAGATCCGCCAGCCGATCCGCCAGATCCGCCAGGCCGGGGGCCCGCGCCGCGGTGCGCTCCCGAAGCTGCGCGAAGAGCTCCAGCTCCAGGATGCGGCGACGCTCGTCCGCCCCCAGCACCTTCGACTCGAACTCCTTGAGCTCCTCGGTGAAGTAGCGCTCGGCGTTGGCCAGCGTCTGCTTGCGCACGTAGTGCTCGGGCACGGAGCCCAGGTTCGCGCGGGTGACCTCGATGTAGTAGCCGAACACCCGGTTGTAGCGGACCTTCAGGCTGCTGATGCCCGTGGCCGCGCGCTCTTGCGTCTCCAAGCGGGCCAGGGAGCCCTTGCCGTCCCGGGCCAGCTGCACCAGCTCGTCGAGCTCCCCGTGGTAGCCGTCCCGGATGAGGCCGCCGTCCTTGAAGGTCGCGGGCGGATCCTCGGACAGGGCCGCCTGCAGATCCGCGGCGACGTCGCTCAGATCCGGCAGCTCGTCGAAGAGGGCCAGCGCCCGCGTGTCGTCGCGATCGAGCAGCACGTCCAGGGCCGGCGCCTGGAGCAGCGAGCGTCGAAGGGCGGCCAGATCCCGGCCCGTCGCCCGGCCCGACGTGATCTTGGCGTTGAGCCGCTCCACGTCGCTGATCTGCTGCAGTCGCTCGCGCAGGGCCTCCCGCAGCCCGGGCGAGGACACCAGGATCGCCACCGCCTCCAGGCGCTGCTCGATCTCCGCGGGCCGCAGCAGCGGCGCCCCCAGCCACCGGCGCAAGCGTCGGCTGCCCATCCCGGTCACGCAGCGATCGAGCAGGCCGATGAGGCTGCCCTTCCGCTTGCCGTCGGCCATCGTGCGGAAC
>CALCXL010000913.1 GCA_937907595.1 uncultured Pseudomonadota bacterium | reverse complement strand
GTCGTCGTCTGCGGAGTCGTCGTCATCCCCGTTCGCCGCGGAGTCGTCGTCGTCCCCGTTCGCCGCGGAGTCGTCGTCGTCACCTGAAGCTGAGTCGTCGTCGTCACCCGAGGCGCTGTCGTCGTCGTCGCCCGAGGCGCTGTCGTCGTCGTCGCCGCCGCAGCCGAGCAGGTCCAGCTCCAGGTCGTAGTCCCCGCAGTCCCCCCAGGCGGCGGTGACGCGCAGGTACAGGGTCGACCCGGCGGCGGGCGTCCAGGCGATGGACTCGGCGGCGCCAAAGTCCACGGACTGCGTCAGGGCCGCGCCGGCGGCGTCCACCAGGTACAGGTCCAGGTTGGCGTCGGGCCAGTCCATGGTGGCCACAAGGTCGATGGAGCCGCCTGCGCAGACCTCGATCGCGTACCAGTCGTCGTCGCCCAAGCCGCCCTTGAGCCCTGAGGTGAGGCCGGGCTCCAGCGGGGAGGCGGCGGCGAGGGCGTCGTTGGGCTCGGCGGCGTCGGGCAGGCAGCAGGCCGACTCGTCGACGGCGAACGCGATGCCGTAGTCCGAGCAGAACAGGCCGTCGTTGGCGACGTGGGCGAAGACGGGCTCGCCGGGGGCCGCGGTGTAGGTGAGGGTCCAGCCGTCGGCGGTGGACGTGGCGGCGGCCAGGGGCGCGCTGCTGGCGTTGAGCAGCTCCAGGGTGACGGGGTCGAGGGAGGGGTCCTGGGTCAGGTCGACGGTCAACACCCCGCCGTTGCACAGCGGGATCCACCACCAGTCGTCGTCGCCGGGGGCGACGCTCAGGTCCCAGAGCTGCTCGAAGTTGCTGACCGGGGCCGCGCCGAAGAGGGTGTCGTTGTCCTCGAAGGGGTCCTCGGGGCAGGTGGCGGGGCACAGGGACTCGTCGACGGCGACGCTGAGGCCGTAGTACACGCAGGTGCCCGAGTCGGCCTGGGCGCGCAGGTAGACCGTCTCCTGAGCCGTGGAGGCGTAGGCGGCTTCGATCCCGGCGGCCGAGGGGCTGCCGGCGGCCAGGAGCGCGCCGCTGGAGTCGACCACGTCCAGGCCCAGGGTGCCGGCGGAGATCGCGTCGGCGACGGCTTCGGCGGAGACCTGGGCCCCGGGGCAGAGCTCCACCGCGAACCAGTCGTCGGCGCCGGGCTCCACGGACAGGGCCTGCACGGCGTCGCCGTCGGCGGCGGGCGCGGCGTTGGGCTCGCCTTGCAGGTCGCCGAACCCGTCGGGAAAGCAGCTCAGGCCGCAGTTGCTGTCGTCGATGGTCAGGTCGAGGTCGTAGGGCAGGCAGCCGGCCGGGGTGTCGATCCGCAACCAGTACAGGCCGGTGTCCTCGGCCACGAAGCTCAGGTCCAGGTCCCGCGCGGGCACGCCGCCTTGCAGAACGTCGAAGCCGAAGCCGTCCAGCAGCTGGAACTCCAGGTCCCCCAGGGCCTCGTCGAAGGCCGCGCTCCACGCGATCTCGCTCCCGGCGCAGACCCCCAGGGCGAAGTGGTCGCCGTCCCCCGCCACCGCCGTCAGGCCGGTCCAGGTGCCCGTGGCGGTGGTGATCGCGGACAGGTCCCCCCAGAAGTCGTCCTCCTCCTGGGCGTCGGGCAGGCAGGCGGTCGCGCAGGCCGCGTCGTCCACCGCAGCCTCGACGGCGTAGTCCAGGCAGGGGGCGTCGGGGTCGCTGACGGACAGCAGGTAGGAGCCCGAGGCGCCCGCGCTCACCGTGAAGACCTGCGCGCCGCTGACGGCCGGGCGGGCCTCCACCACGTCCAGGTCCGCGTCGAAGAGCGTCAGGGAGACCGTGCCCGCGCCGTCCCAGGCGAACTCCACGTCGGCGCCGGGGCAGGAGGGAACGGCGTACCAGTCCACCTGGCCAGGGGCGATGGAGCGGGCGGTCAGGGGGGCGCCGCTGGTCAGGAGGGTGGCCTGCGACGGCAGGTCGTTGGGCTCGGAGGCGTCGGCAGGGCAGGCGGTGGCGTCGTCGTCGTCGGCTGCGTCGTCGTCGTCCGCCGCGTCGTCGTCGTCTGCGGTGTCGTCGTCGTCGGATGCGTCGTCGTCGTCTGCGGTGTCGTCGTCATCAGATGCGTCGTCGTCATCAGATGCGTCGTCGTCGTTCACCGCGTCGTCGTCGTCGGCTGCGTCGTCGTCGTCGGCCGCGTCGTCGTCGTCCACTGTGTCGTCGTCGTCCGCCGGGGGGCAGGCCGCGAGGAGCAGGGACAGCAGGAGGAGGGCGCGCATCAGAAGGGCGAGCCGTAGCAGGACCAGTCGGAGTAGTCGCTGGAGGTGGTGCAGTTCCAGTAGGGGTCGCAGACCTCCACGTCGGCCCAGACGAAGGCCGTGGCGTCGAAGTAGCAGGTGGCCGGCCAGAGCGGCACGTTGGGGATGATGGAGGTGTAGGAGGCGTCGTAGGCGCTGAACCAGGCCTCCGACGAGCTCCAGTTGATCCAGAGCTCCTCCTCCTCGAAGGCGCTGTCGATGATGGCCAGGCCCGTGCCGATGCCCGCGCAGGAGTTGCAGCCCAGGCATTGGTAGAAGGGGTAGAAGACGGCCGAGCAGTAGGCGATCTCGTAGGCGCCGAAGACGTGGGCCTGCACGCAGGGGCCGATGGGCGGGTCGGGCTGGCGGCAGAACTCGCCGGCGACGGTGCGGGCGTCGTCGCGGTTGGCGTGGCTCTCGGGCAGGTCGATGTAGACGTAGTCGAACCCCTCGTCGGCCGGGTCCTCCTCCAGGTAGTGGCAGAGGGGCTCCTTGTCCTCCTCGTACTCGTCGGGGCCGCAGCCCACGCGCACCTGCCGCTGCACGAACTCCTCGCAGGTGTTGCAGGCCGCCTCCTGGGTGTCCCCGGTGGTGTTCTGGCAACGGGAGCGCAGGTCGAAGAGGTCCTGGGCCTCCAGGGTGTCGCACCAGTGCCCGGCATGGGCGCGGTTGAAGGCACGCAGCAGGCTCTCCTCCTTGGGATCCGGCGCGCCGGCGGCGTCCAGGCCGTCCCAGGGCAGGGGCGGGTCCCGGTAGGAGGGGGCGGCGGAGAAGGACTCGTTGGCGGCGATGCCCAGAAAGGGCCCCAGGGCGCCGGCGCCGGTGTTGGTGCTGGCGCCGATGCCGTTGGGGTCGGCGATGGCCGCGGCGCGGATGCCGGCGTGGAGCGCGCTGAGGTTGGCGGCCAGGGTGCCCCCGGGCACGCCGCTCTTGGCCTTGATCAGGCCCCAGACGGCGATGGAGTCGATGCGGTAGTCCAGGACGCCGGTGTCCATGTACTGGCCGTCGAACATGGCGTAGTTGGTGGCGCGCTGATCGTGGCACTGCGCCGATCCGGAGCTCGTGATCAGCGTCGGGGAGAAGCCGCCGGGCGCGCCGTCGATGGCCGCCGACGCGTCGTAGGTCTCCCGGATCGACTGGGCCACGCAGTCGTACATCTGGATGTCTTGCAGGCCGGCCAGGTCGCCCAGGTAGAGGTCGCCGATGCCGGGGTAGGTGCCGTAGGGCAGCGCGGTGCTGTTGTAGGCCGGGTGGCCCGGGGGCAGGGGGTTGCCCACCGTCGCGCCCCAGGCGTAGCGCCAGGTGTTGGCCTCGCACATGCGGTCGTCCATGTGGGAGACCGAGCGGGTGCCGTGGATCATCCCTGAGGTCATCGCCGTGGCCAGTCCCGTCTCCAGCCCCGGGAAGGCAGAGACGTCGGGCCCGCCCCACCGGTGCCACATGTGACCCGACGACCACGAGTCCTCCAGGAAGTGCTGGCCGACGGCCTCCAGGGCCAGGGACAGCGCCTGGCATTGCTCCAGGAAGTCGTCCTTGCCGTTGAGCTCGTGGCCGTCGCCGCCGGGGTAGCTGGGGTGGGTGGGGCAGAGGCCGTCGGCGCCACAGTGCAGGGTCTGGAAGAGGTAGGGCGGAGAGCCCGTCGCCGAGTTGGCGCCGTAGCCCAGGGCGCTCTGGTACTCCTTGCACTGGGCCGCGATGCCCTGGGCCAGCTGGTGGTAATGCAGGTAGTTCCAGGAGGCCTGGGGCACGAAGTGGGTGCTGTTGAGGGAGCCCATCCAGCCGCCGAACTCGTAGCAGTCGTCGCCGGTGACCGAGGGCGGGTTGGAGGCGCAGAGCTCGTTGCCCGAGGCCCAATCCCACAGCGCGTAGGAGAAGTCGGGCAGCTCGGAGAACATCGACGGCACGAAGCTGCGGTCGCGCAGGCGCTCGGCCACCCCGGGATCGCTGGGGATGAGCGTGTAGGGCTCGCCGCTGAGCTGCAGGGTCGGGCTGGAGTAGAAGGTCGGCGTGGCGAGGGTCGGCACGACGATGTTGAACTCGTCGTTCCAGGCCGCCGGCGCGCCCGAGCGGGTCAATGCGGTCTCGAAGATGGCCCGGTGCTCGCTGTCGTAGTGCACCCGCGCGTTGCCGCGGCCGTGCTCGCCCACGAACGGCACCGTGGCCGGCCAGTCGGCCTCGGACTCCCAGGCCTGGGCCGGGGGGGCGAGCAGCAGCAGCAGCGGCAGCAGCCGCAGGGCGATCACTTGTCCGCTCCGGTGCGGGACGGCATCCCCGGGAAGCAGCTCCAGTCGCGCACGAAGGTCCGCATGAAGGCCTCCAGGAAGACCTGGCCGCGCTGGCGCTGGCCGTCGTACGCGGTCTTGCAGGCGGCGGGGCAGCAGTCCTCCCCCACGGTCCAGGGCTCGGCGTGGCGGCAGGAGGGCACGGCGGCCACGCAGGCGTCGAAGGAGCCCGAGCGCTCGGCGCACGAGAGGATGAGGTTGGAGCAGACGTTGTGCGTGGTGACGGCGGTGGGCTCGTCGGGGGTGAGCAGGATCTGCAGGTCGGCGGCGGAGGAGCCCTCGCCCACCGCGTGGCCCGGCACGCCCTGCAGGAGCACGACGTCGGCCACGCCTCCTGCGGTCGCGGCGTCGTGGTAGGCGCGCAGCTCCTGGCGGCTCTGCTCCAGCTCGTCGGCGGCGGCCTGCATTGCGGCGTCGATCTTGGCCGGCGGCGACTTCATGCTGATGTCCGGGACCTGCTGCGCCAGGCCGTCCTGCATGGCCGCGGTGTAGGTGACGTCCAGGGCGACGAAGCCGGCGTCGACGGCCTCCCCCGGGGGCAGCTCGTAGCCGGCGGGCACGTCGATGGGCGGCGGCGAGGGCTCGACGGGGGCCGGGTCCAGATCGGCGCTGCACGCAGCGAAGAGCAGCGTCGCCAGGAACAGGACCGGCACCGCGCGGCGGATCGAAGGGGTCATCGGGGCCTCCCGCGGACACGATAGGAGAGGCCGCCGGGAGGGTGAAGGGCGGAAGCAGGGGATCGCCGTGCGGGCGAGGACGAAGGGCGAGGTCCGAGAGGCCCCTGGCGTTGGTAGGCTCTGCGCGCGCTGTCCGCGCAAACCCCGGAACGCCGTGGCCCGCTCCCCCTCCCTCCGCGCCCTGCTCCTGACCCTGCTCCTGGGCGGCTCCTTCACGAGCGCCCAAGCAGGGGAAGCAGAAGACGCCGCCGAAGACGCCGCCGACGCCGTGGCGCGCTGGTGCTCGGAGCTGGCGGTGGGCGACGTGGCCAACGCGGCCCAGGCCCTGGCGCGAGCCAACCAGGCCTGGGCCGACGTGGACGCCGCCCTGCAGGAGAGGCCCACCCGCTACCTGCTGTACTGGCGCGGACGCCTGGGCGAGTGCGTATCCCAGGACGAGCGCGCGCTGGCCGACTACGCGCAGTTCCTGGACGCGGTGGGCGACGAGCCGAAGTACGCCGAGCTGGCCGCGCAGGCTCGCAAGCGGCTGGCGCGGCTCACCGGGGGGGCCTCCCGACCGCCGGGGCGGGGCGGCTTCGTGGTGGGCGCGGTGTTGGCGGGGAGCGCGGCCGTCGCCGGCGGGCTGTCGGCCTGGCAGTGGGGCGTGGTGGATTCGACCTTCGCCCGGTGGCACAGCGGCAGCGTCCTGCAGGCGGAGTTTCCGGGGGTGGAGGAGGAGCTTCGCCAGGCGGAGGATGCCCGGACCGGGCTGGTCCTGGCGGCCGGAGGGCTGGGGATGGCCGCCCTCGTCGCCTTTGTGATCGAGGGAGCGGCAGGCAGCGGCGCGGGCCGGAGGGCGGGCGCCGAGGCACCGCGGCTGGCGGCGAGCGTGCTGCCCACCCACCAGGGCGGCGTCCTGGTCGTGTCGGGTCGGTGGTGATGCCGCGTACGCGCCAGGCGGCCGCGATCCGGCGCGGCGGCCTGTCCCTCGTGCTCCTGCTCCTGCTGTCGGGCTGCCGCCTGTCGCTGGACCCCGCGCAGATCCCCTGCACCGCCCAGGACTTCTGCCCCGCCGGCTTCGTCTGCGAGGGCCTGGACGAGGGCCCGACCGGGAGCTGCGTGGAGGCGGCCGACGACGACGACGCGACCGACGACGACGATGTGGTCGACGACGACGATGCGACCGACGACGACGATGTGGTCGACGACGACGACGCGACCGACGACGACGATGTGGTCGACGACGACGACGCGACCGACGACGACGACACAATCGACGACGACGATGGGGTCGACGACGACGACACGATCGACGACGACGATGCGGTCGACGACGACGACGCGGTCCCGACCGTGCCCTGCCCCCAACACGTCGACGCGGACTCGCAGGCGCCCTCCCCCGACGGCAGCGGCGGCGCGGCCTGGCCCACGATCCAGCAGGCCATCGACGCGGCCTTCGGAGGGGGCTGCGACGACGTGGCGATCGCGGGCGGGGACTACGACGAGGCGCTGACCCTGCCCTCGGGCAGCGCGCTCAGCCTGGAGCCGGAGGGAGCCGGCGATCGGGTGGCGCTGACGTCGTCGGGCCCGGCGCTCATCACCGGCACGTCCACGGCGAGCGGCACGGCGCTGTCGGGCTTCGACCTGGACTGCGGGTCGGCGACCGGCCGCCGGGCGCTGGTGCTGTCGTCGGCGGCCCTGGAGCTCTCGGACAGCAGCATCTCCCAGTGCCGAGGGGCCGAGGGCGGGGCGATCCGCTCCACCTCGTCGGCGCTGATCCTCCGGGATGTGTCCGTCGTCGGCAGCGTCGCCACCCAGACCACCGGCGGCGCGATCTGGGCCCAGGGCGGCAGCCTGGAGGTGGAGGGCAGCCTCTTCGACGGCAACTCAGCGACCGGCGACGGCGGGGCGGTCTGGTTGGACGGCGTGACGGCGGACCTGGAGACGAGCACGTTCGAGGCCAACCAGGCGGGGGCCGGCCAGCACGGGGGGGGGATCTTCGCCACCGACTCCGCGACCTCGCTGGAGATCGCCGCCTGCACCTTCGTGGACAACGTGGGCGAGGAGGGGGGCGCGATCCACCTGTACCTGGGCACCGCCGTGATCTCCGGCAGCCTCTTCCACGGCAACCAGGGCACCGACCAGGGCGGCGCCCTCTTCCTGCAGTCGGCCGACGACACGATCGTGAACAACAACCTGTTCCTGGAGAACGAATCGGAGAACGGCGCCACGGTCTACGACTGGGGCTCCACCCTGGACATGGGCTGGAACACGCTGGTGGGCAACATCGCCACCTGGGGCGCGGACGTGCGGCTGGGCACCAGCGGCGCCTTCCACCACGGGATCGTCGCAGGCACCACCTGCGGCGGGGCGACCTTCGGCGACTGTGGCGAGGGCATCGACCGCTTCTCCCCCTCCACCTCCCCCGTCTCCTACGTCGCGATCTGGGGCACGGAGGGGCAGGCCTTCTCAGGCGACCCGGACAAGACCGTGGTGCACATCGCCCAGGACCCGGAGTTCGTGGCCTGGTCGACGTCGACCGCCTGGACGACCTGGGACCTGCAGCTGATGCCCGGCAGCCCCTGCGTCGACGCAGGCGACCCCGCGGAGTCCGACGCGGACGGCTCCCTGCCGGACCTGGGGGCCTACGGAGGCAGCGAGCCCTACGGGCTGTGATGTCCTGGGGCGGGGGTCACCGCGATCAGCCGCTGCCGATCGGCGACAGGGGCTCGACGTAGCGCGGGGTCACGGGCTCCTGATCCGGCGTCGCCCGGGGCACCGCGCGCTCGGGGTCCCGGTCCAGCTGGCCGGCCGCGAAGACCAGCAACAGGGGCACCAGGATCGCAGCGGCGGCCAGCATCAGGGTGCGGCGGTGCTCAGTGAACGCGGCGCCCACGGCGCTCGGCGCGGCAGGC
>CALCXL010000912.1 GCA_937907595.1 uncultured Pseudomonadota bacterium | reverse complement strand
TCAGCCGACGACGACGACTCGGCCGACGACGACGACGACGCTGCAAACGACGACGATTCAACCGATGATGACGACCTCGTGACCGACGACCCCACCCTCCCGCGCTTCCTCGACGGCCCCGGCTGCGTGGTGCGCTGCGGCCCCGGCAGCGCCGGCGCCGGCGCCCCGGCCCTGGTCTTGGCCCTGCTCGGCGCCCTGCGACGTCGGCGACGATTCAGCAGCAAGCGCGCCCTCAGCGGCCTCCTGCGCTGGTCCACGGCGCTCGCGCTGGCCGCCGCCCTCCTCCTCCCCAGCGCGGCCCAGGGCGGCGCGGCGGAGGACGCAGCCCTCCTGGCCTCGCAGACGTCGGACGCCTGGTGCGCCTCAACGGTCTCCCCCGACACCACGGTGCACGCCCGCGCCATCGGCAACGTCGGCCCGGTCTACTCCCGCGTCTCCCAGGTCTACGACCTCACGGGGGCGTCCTTCCTCCTGTACTGGCGCGCGATCCTGGGCGAGTGCCTGGGCCAGATCGACCGCTCCAGCGCCGACTTCCGCTCCTTCCTCAGCGACGCCGTCGCCACCGTCCGCTTCCCCCAATTGGCCGACGAGGCCCGCAGCCGCCTGCGACGCCGCGGCCTGGGCGCCCTGGCGGAGGGCCCGGACTCGCCGTTCCTGATCCTGGGGCTGCGCGGCGGCTACCAGTTCGGCCTCACCGACGCCCCCACCGAGCACCACTCGGGCACCTTCACCGTCGAGGGCAGCTTCCGCGCCGTCGGCCCCCTGCGCATCGACGCCGGCCTGCACCTGGCCATCAGCGGGGAGTCCGAAGCCCTGCCCGGCGCCCCCGCCGACCCCGGCCGCCGCTCGCTGCTCTTCGTGGTCGGGGTGGGCCCCACCCTGCGCGCGCCGATCTCCCCCGCCCCGCACATCGGCGCCCTCCTGCTGATCGCCCCGAACGAGGCCACGGCCCTGGCCAGCCCCGTCCTCCTGGGCGTCGCCCTCACCGGCGGCGTCGATGTCCGCGTCGCCCAGACCCCCGTGGCGGTGCGCATCGCCGGAGAGCTGGGCTTCCTGGGCAGCACGTCGACCCCGCCCCACGCCAACCTGCTGGCTCGGGGCACGGCGGGGGTCGCGCTGTCGTTCTAGCTCGAGGGGTGGGGGGCCGGTCGTCGGCGTGAACGCGGCGAGACGTCAGTCCCAGCGGTAGAAGCCCTGCCCGCTCTTCTTGCCCAGGCGGCCCTCGGCCACCATCTGCTTCATGAGCTCGGGGGGCCGGAAGGCGGGGTTGTCCAGCTCCACGGCCAGGTACTCGCCGATGTGCATGCGCACGTCGATCCCGACCAGATCGCTGAGCTTGAGGGGGCCGATGGGGTGGCGGTACCCGAGCACCATGGCGGTGTCGATGTCCTCCGCGCTGGCCACGCCCTGCTCCACCATGCGGATGGCCTCCATGCCCAGGCACACCCCAAGGCGCGACGTCGCGAAGCCCGGGAAGTCGCGCACGGTGATGCACTCCTTGCCGATGTCCGCGCCGTAGGACCGGCAGGCGGCCAGCACGTCGTCGCGGGTGTGCTCGGAGACCACGATCTCCAGCAGCTTCATGATGTGCACGGGGTTGAAGAAGTGCAGGCCGATGACGCGGCCGGGATCGGCGCTGCCCTCGGCGATCTTCGCGATGGACAGGGACGACGTGTTGGTCCCGAAGATCGCCCGCGCCGGCGCCGCCGCGTCCACCTGGGCCAGCAGCGCGCGCTTGAGCTCCAGCCGCTCGGGCACCGCCTCGATCACCAGGTCGGCGTCGGCCACCGCGTCGGCCAGAACGGCCACTCCGCTCAGCCGCGGCAAGGCGGCGTCGCGAGCCTCGGCCGTGACCTTGCCCCGCTGCACGCCCTTGTCCAGGTCGCTGGCGATGGCGGCCAGGGCGGCGTCGACCTGCTCCTGCGATACATCGAAGAGCCGCACGGTGCGGCCGGAGAGGGCGGAGACGTGAGCGATGCCTCGACCCATCGTGCCCGCACCGAGGACGGCGACGGTTTCCAGTTCCATGACGACTCCGGGGTGGGCCGGCGAGCCTACCAGCCCGTGGAGCGACTCATCGCGGCACGCTGCGGTCGTCCATCCACGGACTGCTACCGCAGCCGCCGACGGATCACAGGCCGTCGACCATGTCGGGCAGGGGGGCCAGGTCGGGCAGCATCACGATCTCGATGCGGCGGTTGAGGGCGCGGCCCTCGGGCTCGTCGTTGCTGGCGCGCGGCTGGTTCTCGCCGTAGCCAGCGGCGCTGACCTGATCGGCGGGCAGCCCGCGGCTCACCATCAGCTTGACCACCTCCACCGCGCGGGCCGTGGACAGCTCCCAGTTGGAGGGGAAGCGGGTGGTCTTGATCGGCACGTTGTCGGTGTGCCCTTCCACCTGGAAGGAGCGGCCGTCGATGGCGGCAAGCGCCTCGCCCACCTCGGAGATGGTGGCCACGCCCTCCTCGCTGAGCTCGGCCTTGCCCGAGGAGAAGAGCACATCCTGCCGCAGCCCGATGACCATGCGGCCCCGCTCGATGCGCACGTTGAGCTTGCCGGCGTCGATCATCGCCTTCAGCCGCTCGCGCAGCGCCTTGAAGATGCGCCCCTGGGCCTCCGCCGCCTCCTGCCGCGCCCGGGCGTCGGCCAGCGCGGCGCGCGCCTCGGCCAGCATGTCCTCCGCGGCGCCCTTCGCGTCCGCGAGGCTCCGCGCCTTGCTGCCGGCCTTGTCCAGCTGGCTGTTGAGCACGGAGACCGTGGCCACCAGGTTGTCCCGCTCCAGGGCCAGGGCGGACTTCTCGTCCATGCACAGCCCCGTCGCCTCCTCCGAGCTCGCCAGGGAGGACTGCAATGCGCTGCGATCCCCTTCGCAAGCGGCCAACGCCTCCCGAAGCTCGCCTTCGGTGGCGCGGGCCGCCGCAAGGCTGTCCAGGCTGCTGTCGTACAGCGACTTCTTCACCAGGCAGCCCGACGTCGCCGTCGACAAGAGCAGGGCGACGACCAGGGAGAGGGGGGCGCGGAGGGCCGCGGCGCGAGAAGAAAACGGGACGCCAGCGTCCCGGGCAACAGAAAACATGGGCACCTCCAGGCCGCGCTCGGCGGCAGCGGGAGGGTAACGAAACCGCGGGGACCCGCTCGCATTCCCCGCAGAATCGGGGCCATGGGGTCCAGTTTCGTCTCCGAGGCCCCGCCCTGGCACGGAACCTGCGTTTCAACCGCCCGCGCCCCGGTCGACGATCGGGCTCCGAGGCGCCCGCCCCCCCAGGAGACACCGGCCCCGATCCCGCCCCGATGATGCCCCAGACGCCAAGAT
>CALCXL010000911.1 GCA_937907595.1 uncultured Pseudomonadota bacterium | reverse complement strand
CGGGCGGTCACCGGCGGCGGCGATCGGGACGCGATGCGGGCGGTGTTGACCGATCGCGCGGCGGCGATGGAGCGGCGATGGCGGCTGTTGATCGAGGAGGTCCGCGCGATCTACGACGGGCCGATCTCCCTGGGCGCCAACTTCGACTCCTACCAATACGTCGGCTTCTGGGACGCCCTGGACGCGGTGGGCGTCACCTCCTACTTCCCCCTGCGTCGGTGGAAGGACGAGGACCCCGCCTCCCTTCGCGCGGGCTGGCGCGACGTCGCCGATCGCCTGCAGATCGCGGCCACCACCGACGTCGGCGAGGTGCTGCCGGTCTACCTGCTGGAGCTTGGCTACACCCGCAAGGCGGGCTGCACGGTGCGCCCCTGGTCCTACAGCCGGGTGGAGGTGCTGGAGACGGTGGGCGACGTGGGCCCGGGCGAGGCCCCGCCTCACACCTGCGTGCACTGGGCCAGCCAGCCCGAGGACGCCGGGGAGCGCGCGCGCGCCATCGAGGCCCTGGCCGACGTGGTGCAGGCCGGCGACTTCGACGCCCTGCGCGGCTTCAGCCTGTGGAAGCTGACCACCCGCGACTACCACCGCCGCGACGAGCAGTTCGCGATCCTGCTGCCGGCGGAGCACCGGGACAACACGCCCGATCCCGACGACGTGGCCCTGCTGGAGCACGCGGCGCGGCTGGGCCGGTTGTTGCGAGGGGGGCCGCTGCCGGCCCGCTGAGGCAGCCGCGATCAGGCGATCAGGGGATGCCGCAGGTGTCCGTGGTCGCGTCCACGATCGTGGCCATGGCCCGGCGCTGGATACCGAACAGGAGCCCCTGGTGCAGGAAGCTCTTCGCCTCGATGACGTTGCTGAACTCCACCTTGCCCCCCTGCGGGGTGCGGGTGACGGTCCAGACGCCGTCGTGGCGCTTCTGGCGGCCCTCCTGCAGCTCCCAGGTGACCCGATCGCTGCCGTTGGCGTCCCGGTGGTAACGGGACTCGACCAGGCCGACGGGGAAGAAGCGCTCGGTGAGCGTGACGTGCTGGAAGTGGCCCACGCGGCTGTGCACCACGGCGCCTTCCACGAAGGAGATGTACTTCGCCATCATCGCGGGCTCCGCGATCATCGAGTAGGCGCAGTCGGCGTCCCGGACCTCGAAGCTGGCGCTGCGGACCTCACCGTTTCCGTCCTCCGCCACCGTCCAGATCAGCTCGTCCACGGAGGACGACTGCGCGGGCGAGGCGAATAGGAGGAGGAGCGGGAGGAGGAAGATCGGTTTGCGCACGTTCGGTCTCTACATCATAGGGCCCTCGAGCCCCAAGGTCACGAACCAAACCCTACGCGCCCGGATCCGGTGATGGGGGGGCGGCGGGGGCGGCGGCGGCGGCCTCGTCCTCCAGCCGGAGGCGCACGCGGCTCTTCTTCGCCGGGTACTTCGCGCCGGCGGGCTCGTAGACGGCACGCACCTGGTCCATGACGGTGGTGACGTCGGCCGAGCTGTCGATCAGGGCCGGGAAGCCGGCCTGCTTCTTGGCGTAGTCCAGGCAGGAGGCGGCGATGGGCACTCCGGCCTTCTGGGCGATGGCGTAGAAGCCCGACTTCCAGTAGTCCCGCTTGCTGCGCGTCCCCGCGGCGGGCACCACCAGCCACAGGTGCTCCCGCTCGCCGAACTCGGCCGCCATGGCGTCGACCGTGTTGTGGGCCTTGCTGCGGTCGATCCCGATGCCGCCCGTGGCCCGGAGCAGCCAGCCCATGGGCCCGTCGAACAGGCTCTCCTTGCCCATCCAGCGGATCTTCATGCCCCAGTGGGTGACGTAGAGCATCATCCACACAAAGTCCCAGTTGGACGTGTGCGGGCCGGCGATGACCACCAGCTTCTTCACCTCCAGCGGAGGCGGGGGGCCGAAGCTCCAGCCGAAAATCCTCAGGACGAATCCGCAGAGTGCAGCGATCATGGGCGCATCCTACCGTCGGTCCGGGCCGCGCGCGCCTGGGGGAGAGCAGTCGACCGGGACGACGCCCAGCGCGGCGCCCACGGGACCCGTCGGCTGGCTACCCTGCGGCACTTCGTCCCCCTCCTCCCCGGCAGCACCATGGCGATTCGCGGCAAGACGATCCTCATCACCGGCGCGTCGTCGGGTCTGGGCCGGGCGATGGCGCTGTCCCTCAGCCACGGGGACAACAACCTGGTGGTCACCGCCCGGCGCGAGGGGTTGCTGCGGGAGCTCGCGGCCGAGGTCGAGGCCCACGGGAGCCGCTGCACGGTGGCGGTGGCCGACGCCGTGGATCCCGCCGCCTGCCAGCAGGTCATCGACGCGGGGCTGGCGGCCTACGGGCGCATCGACGTCGCCATCCTCAACGCCGGCGGCGGCACGCCCACCAACATGGCGCACACCGACTCCGCCGCGGTGCTGCGCATCATGCGGGTCAACTTCGACACGCTGGTGAACTTCCTCTGTCCGATGATCGACCACATGCGCGACGTCGGCGGCACGATCGCCTGGACCGGCTCGCCGGCGGGCTTCTTCGGCCTGCCCCGATCTGGACCCTACTCGGCCGCAAAGGCCGCGGGCCGGGTGATGCTGGACAGCGCCCGCGTCGAGCTCGCCGGCAGCCCGGTCAAGCTGGTGGCGCTGTACCCGGGCTTCACCTACACCCCCGGGCTGGACCCCAACGACGTGCCGATCAAGGCCCTGATCATCCAGCCCGAGCGGGCCGCCCGGGAGATGCTGGGCGCCATCGAGCGGGGCCGCAGCCACCACATGTTCCCCAAGCGGATCCGGGTCCTGATCGCGCTGGGCCGGCTGATGCCGGAGTGGCTTCGTCGGCGGTTCCTGCGGGTGGCGAGCGGGGGCTGATCGGCGGCGAGCCGGGGCGCGATCGATGTGCCCATCGAGGAGCTCCCGCAGTCCGACTTTTCCCGATGGCGCGCCCGCCGCTCCGCTCAGAGCTGGCGGGCGTTGCGAGCGACGTCGACCACCGCCTCGGCGTAGGCCAGGGCGGCGGCCTCGCAGTCGGGCAGAGTCCCGCTCAGCCAAGCGGCGGCGAAGTTGGTCTCCGTCGGCGGCGGGAAGATCTTGCAGGCGGTGACGTTGGCGGCCTTCAGCGCGGCGTCCAGCGCGACGGTCGCCTCCATGGGCGGGGCGACCAGGTAGGCCATGGGCGATCCCACCTCCAGGCCGGACTCCCGCGACAGGTAGCGGCCCAGGGAGGGGATGACGTGGGGGAAGACGGCGATGGAGCCGTCGTCGTTGGCGCCGTAGAAGCAGGCGTCGTGCTCCAGGCAGCGGATCATCGCCCGCAGGCCCTCGTCGATCTCCGCGGGATCCGTCGCCGCCAGCACGCCCAGGACCTCGCCGCTCAGCTTGCCGCTGGCCGACCCCGCGCCCGCCCAGAACGACCGGGCGAAGACGACGTCGACGCCGCTGTGCTTGGTGGCCTCGTCCAGGGCGACGTAGACGGGATCGTCCTGGTCGGCCGTGATCAGGCCCAGGGAGCGGTGGCGATCGGGATCGGCGCCGTAGGCCCGCAGGAGGGCCGGGTCGGCGTCGGGGATGCGGCGCACGGACAGGATGGTCGGCAGCAGCGGCTCCAGGATCATTCCGGCCCCCCATCGTCGTCGCCCACGAACACCAGGGGCTCGCGCACCTGCGGCTCCCGCAGGCCCACGCCGCCCGCGTCCCCCAACTCCGCCACCAGGGGCGACAGGTCCAGGCTCACGCCCGAGGTCCCCTGCTCCAGCATGGAGCCGGCCAGGAGCGCCAGGCGTCGGGCGGCGTCGGGCGGGGTGATGCCGCGGGCGTGGATGTTCGAGATCATGTTGCGGTCGCTGTCCGTCTTGCCGATGGCCGGCTGGTGGACCATGTAGGCGCTGAGGCCGTCGCCGGTGCCCAGCCCGGGGCGCTCGCCCAGGAGGATGACGGCCACCTTGCAGCCCACCTCCTGGCCGATCTCGTCCTCCAGCCAGACCCGCGCGAACTTCGCGCACAGGGGCGTGCCCACGGTCCAGCCGCGCTGGGTGCACTCGGCGGTGAGGTGCTCCAGCAGGGCCAGACCGGAGCCCATGCAGGCCACCGCGGAGAGGCCGTCGGCCAGGATGGGCTGCACGTCGACGCCCTTGGTCGCAGTCGATCGCAGACGCTCCAGGGAGTCGGCGTCCAGGCGGCGACCCAGGTCCGGGCGGAGCAGGAACTCTCGGTGATCGCCGACGCGGGAGCGCAGGGGCAGCAGGCCATGCTCGTCCGCCCAACCGTCGGGGAGCTCGGCGGCGACGGCGGCGTGGGCCACGGCGAGCTCCGCCTGGAACTGCAGCACGACCGGGGTGGCGTAGCGGGTTCCGACCCGGCCGATGCCCACCAGGGCGGTGGTGTGCGCGGCGGCCTCGTCGGCGTAGCGGGAGCGGGGACGGGGCTTCGGGAAGACGCGGATGGGCGGATCGGGGATGCGCAGGGGCTCGATGCGCGGGGGCATGGGGTCGTCCTCGCCCAGGGAGCGTCGGAGCTCGGCCATCAGAGCCCGGGTGCGGCTGGGGGAGCTCATCGCAGCACCGCCACGTCGCCGAAGCGGGGGCCGGGGCGGTCGCCGTCCATGATGCCGACGGCGCTGAGCCAGG
This sequence comes from uncultured Pseudomonadota bacterium, assembly GCA_937907595.1. Taxonomy (GTDB): domain Bacteria; phylum Myxococcota_A; class UBA796; order UBA9615; family UBA9615; genus CALCXL01. Next base: position 1,124 of record CALCXL010000911.1, on the reverse strand, counting down.
CGTCGAACTCGGGCGTCGGCCGCTTGCCCAGGAGCATCCGCACGCTGGGCACGTCGTGGTACGAGGTCGACTGGTAGTTGAGCATGATGTCGTCGCCCACGGGCATGGACATCAGGTAGGCGCAGCCGGCCGCGCCCAGCAGGACCTTCAGGCTCTCCAGCTCGTCCTGGCTCATGGACGAGTGGTAGGTGAAGCAGGCGTCGCAGCCCATGGGCAGGCCCATGAGCTTGCCCATGAAGTGGTCCTCCAGGGCGGCCCGGGTGATCTGCGGGCCGGACTCCAGGTACTCGGGGCCGATGAAGCCGACCACCGTGTTCACCAGGAACGGCTTGTAGCGCCGGGCGAAGCCGTAGCAGCGGGCCTCCATGGTCACCTGGTCGGCGCCGTGGTGGGCGTCGCTGCTGAGGGCCGAGCCCTGGCCGGTCTCGAAGTACATGCAGTTGGGGCCGCTGGCGGTGCCCTCCCGCTTCATCAGGTCCCAGGCCTCGTCCATGAGGGAGACGGAGATGCCGAAGGCCTGGTTGGCCTTCTCGCTGCCCGCAAAGGACTGGAACATCAGGTCCATGGGGCACTTGAGCTCCGCCAGGGCCTTCATCTGGACGGTGACGTGGGACAGCACGCAGTGCTGGGTGGGGATGTTGTTGCGCGTCCGCAGGTCGTGCAGCAGCCGCAGGATCTCCGCCGTCGACTCCGGGGTGTCCGTGGCGGGGTTCACGCCCAACACCGCGTCCCCGCAACCGTAGGCCAGGCCCTCGCGCGCGGAGAGGAGGATGCCGGCGACGTCGTCCGTGGGGTGGTTGGGCTGGACCCGGGACGACAGGCGCCCGGGCAGACCGAAGGTGTTGTTGGCGCGCACCACCACCCGGCACTTCGCGCCCGCCACCAGCAGGTCCATGTTGGACATGAGCTTGGCGGTGGCGGCGACGATCTCCGGGGTCAGGCCCGGCGAGATCGAGCGGATGAGCTCCCCGGTCGTCGACGTCTCCAGCAGCCACTCGCGGAACTGCCCGACGGTCAGGTGCCCCACGGCGTCGAAGGCGGCGGCGTCCAGGCCGTCCTCCACCAGGCGCGTCAGCTCGTCCGATTCGTAGGGCACGACGGGGTTGTTGCGCAGGTGGCGCAGC
>CALCXL010000910.1 GCA_937907595.1 uncultured Pseudomonadota bacterium | reverse complement strand
CACCGACTCCGCCGTCGCCGGCATCCCCGTCATGCCCTTCATGCTCAGGTACATGATGGGCGCCGACGTGGTGATGCCCTCGTTCCAGCCGGTGCGCGGGAACTCCAGGGCTGACTCCACCACGGCGGGGCGCACGATGGCGCAGCGCAGGCCGGAGTTGAGCAGGACCTGCTCGCCCAGGGACTTGGTGTACGTATACGTGTTCGGCCAGCCCCAGAAGTTGGCGCGCTCGGCGCCCACGCCGGCCAGCTCCGCCTCGATGTAGCGGCGCCTCACGCGCGCCAGCTCCTGCTCCAGGGCGCTGCCGCGCTCGGGCTCGCCCTTGCCGCGCAGGGTCCGGCGGGCCTCGTCCCGGAAGTCGGCCTGGCGGAAGGCGTCGTCGGCGCGGTGCCGCACCATCTCCACGATGTCCGCGCATTCGGCGATCTCCCGCTCGGGGTCCCAGTGCAGATCCTCCAGCTCGCCGAAGCGCGGGAAGGGGTGCAGCCGCGGGTCCACCTCGTCCACCTGCCCGGTGCGCTGGCCGGCGACGTAGCAGGTGGAGGTGTGCAGGAAGGGCACGTCGCCCAGGTCCTTCGCCAGGGCCACCAGCCGCTTCATGCCGTAGGCGTTCACGTCCAGCGCGGTGTCCAGGGGCGGGGTGAAGTCGACGACGCCGGCCACGTTGACCACCGCCGTGAGTCGCTCACGCAGCCGCTCACGGTCCGACTCACGCAGGCCGCCGAGGTCGCGGCAGACGTCGCCGTCGATGGGATCGACTTTGTCCCGCAGCAGCTGCTCGTAGGCGGCGCCGGGGTGCAGGGAGCGAAGGGGGTCGAAGACCTCCGAGGGCGCGATCTCCGACCAGAAGCGCTCCTCGCTGTTCAGATCGCCCTTCGGCCGCACCACCAGGTGGATCCGTCCGATCTCTGGGCAGCGGGCCAGGAGCATCGACACCCAGACCTTGCCCAGGAAGCCGGTGCCGCCGAAGACCAGCAGCGTGGCGCCGCTCAGCTGGGCGCGCAGGTCCAGGGGAGCGCTCACGCCTGTCCCCCGGGCAGCAGGGCCAGGCGGGGTCCCTGCTCGGCGGGGGAGACGTCGGCCATGAGCATGGGGCAGACGTGCAGGGCGGTGACCGAGGGATCCGGCGGGGCCGTCTCCTTCGCCATGCGCAGGGCCTCGGCGAAGGTGCGCGCGGTCTCGTAGCCCAGGGTCTGCGGCACGTACTCGTTGTCCGCGCCCACGATGATGACGCGGCCCACGTGCTGGCGGCCGTTCTCACCCCAGTACCACATGAAGAACGCGTGGGCGGGGTGGTAGGCCTTGCCGCTGCGGTACATCTGGATGTACGCGGGGTTCTTCGCGAAGTCGCGCTCGAAGCGCTTGTGCAGCTCCACGGCGTCGCGGGTCTGGGGCAGCAGCTTGTGAAAGAACTCGACGTAGGCCAGGTGCTGGTCGCGGTCGAACTTGTCGCTGCAGGGGTGGAACGCGATGACCGTGCCGCCCTTCTTCACCAGGGGCATGCCCCGGTAGAGGTTGTGCAGGTAGCCGTTGATCAGCACCTGCACGAGCAGCGGGTTGAGGTAGGCGCCGACGTTGTAGGGGCTGATGTAGGGCACCCCGGTGACCAGGATGTCCGCCTGGCCCTTCACCGGCACCAGGTACTGCTCGTAGCACTTCTCCAGCGTCTTCTTGTGCGCGGCCTCCGTCTCCCCTGCGAAGACCCCGGTGACGCCGTAGGGGGCGGGCACCTTCTCGAAGATCGCCTGACGCGCCGGCTGCGGCAGCGTCTGCAGCGTCTTGACCAGCGCCTTGAGCGTCCACCACTCCCGCTGGCTGAGGTCGTCCTCGTTGCGCGCGAGCATGTCCAGGTTGGCCCCGAACATGCGGTTGTTCACCGTGGTCTCGACGGTGAAGACGTCCAGCTTGCTGTTGAGCAGCCGGCCCATGCGCACCACGCGGGTGTTCAGCTCGGACTTGTCCGGGTCCATGTAGGAGTCGGACTTGCGGATGGTGTGGGGGTCGTGGTGGTGGCGCAGGCTGCGGTAGCCGCAGAGGCCCACCGCGGCGCTCTTGTGGCCGCCGTCCATGGGCACGAAGTTGAGGTTGACGTAGATGAGCAGATCGCTGGACGCCGCCCGCGCGCTGATCTCTACGACCTCGCCCTCGTCGGTGGTGCCCAACTCCGTCATGCCGCCCGGCTTCTCGGCGTCGTGGTTGTACAGCCGGTCCGGCCAGTACTCGGCGAAGGTCCTGGGCCCCACCATGCGCTCGATCTCCTGGGGCGACATGGGGCGGTGCAGGCAGGTGGCGACGATCAGGTGCACGTCGGTGACGCCGTGGTCCTTGAGCATGGGCAGCACGACGTCGAGCACGCGCTGGCGGATGTCCGGCAGGACCATGGGCGGCAGCGGCAGGCTGATGTCGTCCAGCGCGATCGTCACCTTCATGCCGGGCTTGAGCCGCGCGTACAGCGGGGTGGTGCCCAGGGGGTGGTTGAGCGCGTAGCGGATGGCGGCGTCGACGTCGGGCAGGGGCTCCAGCGGGGGCTTGGGGTAGACGACGCGGCTGCCCACGGGCAGGTCCACCTCCACCAGCTGATCGCCGCTGAAGAGGACGCGGGGGCGGCTGCGCGAGTCGATGGTGACGACGCAGGGGTGTTCAGCGTTCATGCGCGGGCTTCCGGTGCGACCTCACCGCGGGAGCGGTGGGCCAGGTCGAGGACGGGCCAGTCGTAGGCCTGCGCCAGCCGCAGCAGCTTGCCGTCGGGGTGCACGCAGAAGGGGTGGCCCACCAGGGAGAGCATGGGCACGTCGCTGAAGCTGTCCGAATAGGCGTGGCATTCGGCGAGATCGTGCCCGGCCTGGCGGGCGTCGTCGGCGATGAGGCGGGCCTTGCCCGGACCGGCCACGACGGGGCGCAGCAGCTTGCCGGTGGCGTGGCCGTCCTTGAACTCCAGGCGGTTGCAGATGGCGGCGTCGGCCTGCAGGTACCGGGTCAAGGGGGCGGTGTTGAGGTCCAGGGCGCCGGTGATCAGCACCACCCGGAAGCCGCTGTCCTGGCAGCGCCGGACCAGGTCCAGGGAGCCCGGGCGCATGCGGGGGAGGGCGACCTCCTCGAAGATCTCCTCCGCCAGCACCACCAGCCGGTCCTCGGACATGCCGCGGTAGTGGGCGAACAGGAGCTCGTTGAAGCGGCGGCGATCGCGGACCTCCGCCCAGGCCAGGCGGGGGGCGTCGAGCAGGGCGCGGCCCAAGCGCAGGGCCGATCGGGCCGGCGTGGGCTGGTTGCTCAGGTAGTGCCAGGTGGGGTGGAGCAGGTTGGTGGCGACCAGCGTGCCGTCGACGTCGAAGTACGCAGTGCCCACGATCTCTCCTCCCGCGCGGCCCCCACGACCGCGAGGCGCGGAGGATCGGGGGTCCCTCCCCGCGCGTCAAGGGATCCGTGGGGCGCGCTCACGCGCGACAGGAACGATCGGGGGAGGGGGGCGACGTCGCCGGCGCGTGGGGCGCGGAGGGGGGGAGGGGGCCCGCGTCGGTGCGGGGCGAGCCCAGGGCAATCGCATCACTGAGGCATCACCCCCCACCCCGAGCCTGATCGAGC
>CALCXL010000909.1 GCA_937907595.1 uncultured Pseudomonadota bacterium | reverse complement strand
TGTTCGGCCGTCGACGTCGTAGGATCGGGATCGAGAACGCCTGACGGGCCGCTCCCGGCCCGGTCCGTTGAGCCACTCGCCACAACCCCGCGGAACATGGGCGGAACCACGGCCGCGCCAACCATGGCGCAGCCGCGGAAATGCCCGGAATACCGGGGTTCCTGGGCGCGGGCGATCCCTTGACACTCAAAATTTGCCGGTGATACGCTCCCAGCCAGTTACACAGGCCCGTGGTGCGTTCTGCGGGCCGAATTCAGCCCCGGCAACGGGGGTGATGAGGGGCTGACCGCCCTTCCTGGGGCGATTGTCCCTACGAGAGGTCGTAGATGGCTCTGTCCGATCGCAGTCTGTTCACCGTCCTGGCGCTCCTCATGGGGCTCAGTGTCGTCTTTCTCTCGGGCTGTGCCGGCTGCAGTGGCCTGCCGGACACCTTCCCCCGCGACGACGACGACACGCCCGGTGACGACGACGACACGGTGAACGACGACGACACGGTGGACGACGACGACTCCTCGGCGCCCCAGCCGCCCGTGATCGAGATCACGGGCCCGGAGCCCGTGGACCCGGAGATCTCGGACTTCCTGTCGGTGCAGTTCACCCTGGCCGACATCGACTCCTCCCTGTTCCGGGTGGAGGTGACCTGGGAGAACGACCTCTCGCAGGGCAACATCGCCACGCTCTCGGACGCGAACAACCCGGCCGAGTTCGACAGCGGCGGCGTGCCCACCCTGAGCTACGCGGACCAGATCACCTGGGACAGCAAGGTCGACATCCCGACCACCGCCGACAGCGTGCGCCTCAAGCTCTGCCCCTTCGACGACGACGGCAACGCCGGCCAGTGCGAGTACTACCCGGAGAATCCGGACGACGCCTTCACGGTGTTCAACGCGCCGGAGCCCACCAGCGGCGAGCTCTGCCAGCCCGGCGACCTGGAGGAGCTCGAGTTCACCAGCGGGGAGGCGCTCATCGCCCTGTCCGACGGCGTCTGCCTGAACTACGACGCCCCGCAGGCCCCCGTCGGCACGCCCACGGACTTCTCGGCCCAGTTCCTGGTGCTCCTGCTCAACACCGGCAGCAGCGAGGCCACCTACGAGGTCACCTGGGCCATCGACCCGGAGGAGCTGGACCTGGGCGGCGACGACGACGACACGGTGGCCGACGACGACGACTCGGGCGACGACGACGACTCCGCCAACCCCTCCTTCGAGGGCCCCGCCTCGTCGGGCACGCAGCGCCTGGCCAACCGCCAGTGGACGCGACCCTCCTTCCCCGTGCAGGAGCGCCCCCTGCCCTCGGCCGCCAACGCGGACCGCCCGGCGGGCCTGGGCGACGACCTGCCCGCCATCGACCTGCAGGCCTCCACCTGCACCGCCGACCTGAGCCTGGCGGACGTGCACACGGACACCCGGCCCTTCGCCTTGCGCGTGGGCTTGACGGACTCGGCCTCCGACCGGGACACGGTGGGCGCGACCCTGCGCGCGCTGGGTGAGAGCGTCGCGGTCTACGTCGACAACGCCACGCCCCTGGACGTCGACTACGAGTGCGACGGCGTCATCGACCTCCCTGCGGATCAGCCGGCCCGCGGCTTCGACAACTGCGACCTGCAGGAGACCGTCAACGTCATCGACAACAACATCGCGCCGACCCTGGCGGCGCTGTACGGCGAGCTGAGCGACGTGAACGGCGACTGCCGGGTGACGGTGCTCGTGAGCCACCGCCTCAACGAGCTGACCCGGGACCTGGAGCTGCCCTACATGGTGCGCTCCCTGGTGGAGCCGGAGGTCGACCTCTGGGCCGAGGACCAGTCGCTCAACCCGAACACCAACGAGCAGGAGATCGTCTACGTCTACGCGCCGGACCCGCTGGAGCTCTACAACCCGAATGTCAGCGTCCAGCTGGACAACTACCTGAGCTACGAGCTCGCCGGCCAGATCGCCTACTCCTGGCAGAAGCTGATCAGCTACTCGGTCCACCGCGAGGTCGGCAAGACCCTGCTGTTCAACGACAACCCCGACCACGTCGCCAAGCCCCCGGCTGAGGAAGACTGGCTGGACGACGGCATGGGCTGGCTGGCCGCGGACCTCACGGGCTTCGGCTCGGTGATCTACCGCGACGCCTGGATCTACCTGGACCGTCCCCACCTCGAGGGCCTGCGCAAGAACAACACCCTGGAGGACTTCGAAGACCGCGGAGCCCAGTACCTGTTCGCCCGGTACCTGGTCGACGTCTACGGCCCCGGCGTTGTCTGGGACATCCTGCACGCCACCGTCGACGACGGGAACGGCGTTCCGGTGCCCACCCAGGGCGTCGATTCGATCCTGACGGCCACCGGGGAGGAGGACTTCCACGAGTTCGCCCTGGAGTGGGTCGCCGCCATGGCCGTCACCGGCCGCCTCAACGCCGCCACCCCGCCCACCCAGATGGTGCTGGACGCCGACGTGCGGCAGTACGACGCGCCCACCAGCGTGGTCGTGCCGGACCCGGCCACCCCCGTCTCCGGGGAGCTCTATGGGGCCAACGGGTTCCAGCAGGGCATCCAGCTGCGTGGCTTCAACCACACCTACCTTGGGGGCACCAACCCCGCGGGTCCCTCGCAGCTGGTGTACTTCCCGGCGCCGGTGGGCAGCTCCCCCGGCCAGCCGCTGCACCGCATGGAGAACCTGGATCCCCAGGTATTCCACCCCGAGCGCGAGTTCTACGGCTTCGTCGCCGGGCACCACGGCGCCGCGGCGGTCCTGGTCAGCGGCCTCACCCAGCCGGAGAACTTCCTGCTGATCGAATCGAACAGCGAGGACCTGCTCGGCCTGGTCATCCGACTCAACGACTACCACCCCATCCCGCAGCCGGGCGAGCCGAACATCCCCGTCACGGTGGAGAACAGCGCGTCGGTGCTGCTGCCCTCGCCGATCAGCCTGGGCGTGTTGGACCCGGCGGGCTCCGAGCGCCGGGTCATCGGCAGGGTTCGGCCCAGCGTGCCCGTCGAGCTCACACCGGCGGAGCCCGCTCCGGAGATGAGCGACGACGACGACGCCGCGCCCCCGTCAGACGACGACGACAGCGAGGAGGAGGCGCCCGAGGAGATCGACGTGCCCGACACCGATCTCTACCGCTTCACGCTGAGCTCGGCGCAGCGGGTCGGCGTCTGGGTCGACCGCCGCTACTCCGACGCGTCGGGAAGCGCCACGCTGTCGGATCCCTTCGTGGCGGTGGCGGCCACCTCGGACGTGCCCGACATCTCGGACTACTCGATGTGGAACTTCGGTCCGTCGCCGGCCGACGGCCCCTGCCCCGACGCCTTGTTGTACCAGTGGCCCAACACCGTGCCCGGCTGGCTGAGCCCCCAGGGTCACCTGCTCGCGCAGCCGGTGGTGGGTGAGGACTACGAACCCCTGGTCGCCGGCGACGGGGACTACCTGCCGGGTGAGCTGGATTGCCCGTACGACCACGACCAGGACGGCATTCCCGACGACGCCGAGCCGGCCCCCGCCACGCTGGCGGACCAGATCGTGCAGCGCCAGGCGGAGAACCTCCTGGCCGACCCCGACTTCTACATGACGGAGGCGCCGGCCCCGACCGGCTTCGGTGACCCGCCGTGGAACCTGGACGTCACGAAGCCCTGGTACGACCAGAGCTTCATCGACGTGGACAGCAACGAGGATCCGCCGGACGAATTGGCCTTCGGCTACCCGATGTACAACATCGGCGGTCGGGCGCTGGCCCAGGGCGAGGACGCCGTCTGGCAGGGGCTGCTCCCCGCGGGCAACTACACGATCATCGTGGGCGACGGCGGCGGCGGCGTGGGTCCCTACGACCTGAGCGTGCGCATCCTGCCGAACTGATCCTCGTCGGCCGTCACGGCGGCTGGGGCGTGCGCCTGCTCTCCCCGCGGGCTCGTACGCAGGGGACTGCCGCCGCTCAGGCAGGCGGGTCCGACGTCAGGCCGTCTCGCAACGCCGGGTCCGCGTCCACCAGCAGCACCCGCTCCCCGCCCACAAGGACCTTGCCCGGCGGCAGCCCCTTGGGCTTGCGGACCTGCTTGACGCGCGTCCACACGACCTCGGCCCGGTCGCCCTCCTGAACGCGACTGTGGGCGAAAGCGAGCTGGGCCGCCGCCAGCAGCAGCTCCAGGGGCGGTGCGTCGTCCCGGAACCGGACCACGACGTGGGCGCCCGGCCGCCCGCGCAGGTGCATCCAGAGATCGTTGCCCCGGGCGTGGTGGAAGGTGAGGTCGTCGTTGTCGCGCGCGCCGCGTCCCACGCGGATCTCCACGTCCCGCCACCACCAGGAGCGGTAGGGCAGCCGGGGCGGCGGCTTGACCCGCCGTGAGGGCGCCGGCTGGCTCAGGCGCCGACTCAGGTGCTCCGGCAGCAGGGCCAGCGCCTCTGCCAGGTCCTCCCCGGCCAGCTCGATCAGCGTGTCGACCTCGAAGAGCTCCGCTTCCGAGGCCTTCAGGCGCCGACCGGCCTCCACCCCCGCTCGCTCCACCTTGCGGGCCCGGGCGAAGCGGCGATCGATCTGCTCGGCCGGGTCGAGGGAGGGGTCCAGCTCGATCCTCCGAGCCTCCCCGGTGAGGTAGTCGGTGACCTCCACGAACTCCACGCCGCGGCGCATGAGGTGGAAGGCCCCCCGGAGCAGATCGCCCTCCTGCCGCAAGGCCTCGGCCTCGTCGACGCGCTGCGCTTCGTCCCGCTGCCGGCCCACGAGCCGCCTCAGCTGCTTGCGGCGGGCCCGCAGGATCGTGAGGAGGCGTCGGCGGTCGTCGTCCTCCCCGTGGCTCTGGGCGGCCTCGGCGAAGTGATCGCGGACCGCGCGGTCGCGCTCTTCTGCGGCGCCTGCGAACCGATCAGACCCGGGGCTGCCCGCCCCTCCAGGAGGCCGCCAGCGACCGCCGGGGACGAGGCCGCGCTCGTCTCCCCCCACGTGCTGGGCCGCCCCGCGCACCACGTCACCGGGGCCCAGGAGCCAGGCGTTGCCCCGCCGCCCGGTGGCCTCCACCACGAGCCCGATGCGCTCCTCGCCTCGGTCCACATGGACGTGCACCACGCGATCCCCGCCCACCAACTCGATCGAGGCGATCCGTCCCTGGAGCTCCTTGCGCAGCAGCCCCTGGAAGGCCGGGGGCGCCGGGGGGTTCTGGGGCGGACGCTCCACGGTGTGCAGCCGAGCCAGATCCGGGGCCCAGGAGAGCAGCAGATGCACCGTCTCCCCCACGAGCCGCACGCTCAGCACCACCGTGGAC
>CALCXL010000908.1 GCA_937907595.1 uncultured Pseudomonadota bacterium | reverse complement strand
AGGGCGTGGGCGAACTTCGGCTCGGGCAGGTCCAGCAGCGTCGCGGCGGCGGCGGCGGATCCGAAGGCGAGGGTGAGGCCCGGGGAGCGCAGGGGGCGCCGGGCGCCCAGACAGGAGCCCGACAGCCGCGCGGCCAGCTCGTTGCCCACCGCCTGCGCGCGGTCCACGTCGCCCCAGCCCAGCCCCAGCTCCGCCGCCCCCAGCAGGGCGGTCCAGCCCACGGGCCCGGTGCGGGCGGGCAGGAGCACGTCGTCCTCCCCCCACGCGGTGGAGAGCAGGGTGGCGGCCTCCAGGGCGTCGGGCAGCGAGGGCGCGGCCAGGCCGGGCAGGATGGGGTGGGAGCCGGTGGGCCCGCAGCCGAGCAGGTCGAGCACAGCGCCCACGCCGGGAAAGCTGCGCCCGCGCGCGGCGGCCACGAAGAGGGAGAGGCGCTGCTCCCGCAGACACTCCCGAACGGTGGCCGGGGCGTCGTCGACGCGGAGGGCGCGGGCCTGCGAGGCCAATCGAAGCAAGGCGGTCATGCGGTCCCCGGTCCCGGGCGGGAGCGGAGAAGCCTACGTCGTCGGCCTGCGCCGGGCCAGGAGTGGGGGGCGCAACGGCTGCAGGAGGGTCAGGGGTGGCCCCCTACGGCGCGGCAGGCCCCGATTCGTCCCCGAGCAGCTCCAGCTGGATGGGGGCGGACAGGGAGCCGTTGCGGCGCCGCAGGAGCCAGGTCCCTGGGGCGACCGACGGGAAGGACGCGCCTTCCACGCCGGACGCCACAAGGTTCCCCCCGGGGCCCGCCAAGGCCCACTCTGCAAAGTCGGTGTGCTCGCCCTCCTGGGTGATGTCCACGGCGAAGCGGTCCCCGCGCATGCGCAGGTGGACCCGCGCGCCGGGGTGGATCGCGTCGATGGCGAAGGTGTGCGACGTGGGGCGCCGGAACTCCCCGGTGCGCGTCAACACGCCGGCGGCCTGCAGCGGGCGCAGGCTGCGCTCCAGCACCTCCAGCAGGCCCACGGCGGCGCGCACGGCGATGCGCAGGCCCTCTGCGATGGGGCTGCGCTCGGCGGCGATGGCGGCGACGCCCTGGCGCAGGGCCAGGTGGCGCTGGGCCTCGTCCCGGGCCCAGGTGGAGCCGAGCAGGTGCAGGTTGACGGCGCGCTCCGTGGCGTCGTCCAGGCGGCCGTCGGCCCAGCGGGACAACAACGAGTCGCCGTCGCCGTCAGAAGCGGTCAGGTCGTGCCAGGTGAGGTCGACAGGGTCCATCGTGGGCCTCGATGGCCGCCGGCAGGGCGGCCTGTGCAAGGGACGGAGGCCGCGGCGGGGCGGGCCTTACGAAAAAAAGATCAGGTCGATCGATCGCTGAACGGATCGACCAGCCCCGTCCGGGCCTGCATGCACTCCTTCAAGCGCTTGCGGATGCGGAACTTGCGCACGTTGACGGCGTTGGCGGACAGCCCCTGGGGGCCGCCGGCCTCCGCCGCGGTGCGGCCCTGGACCTCCAGGGCCTCGAAGAGCTGGGCGTCGGCGGGGTCCAGGTCGGCGTAGCAGGCACGCAGGGCCACGAGCAGCTGCCGGTCCGAGGCGCGCTGCTCGGGGCTGGGCAGGGGGTCGGCGGCCAGGGGCAGCGCCGGGGTCGCGATCTCCCGCCGCGCCTTGCGCAGGTACTCCCAGATCGCGCGCTCGATGGTGCGGAAGAGGTAGGGCTGCGGGGCCTCGATGTTGCGCTCGGAGAAGACGCGCAGGGCCCGCTCGGCGGCGGAGGCGATGAGGTCGTCCCACTCCTCGGGCGCCAGGCGGTAGCGCCAGGCCAGGACCCGCGCGGAGTCCGTCAGGTAGCCCTGCACCAGGTAGGCGGCCAGCTTGCCGTCCAGCGCTTCCTCTTCGATCTCGCCGGACCAGATCGACGCCAGGCGCTGCATGCACCACGCCTCGAAGGAGCGGGCCGCTTCCCGCGGGGTCGATGGGAGGTCCGGGGCGCTGCCTGCGTAGACGTCGACCCACCCCGGGGGAAACCCGTGGCGGCGGCAGGCGGCCTCGGCAGCGGGTCGCCAGGGCATGACGGATTCTACTGGCGATCGCCCCCCGCCGCTCCCCGCGCAGAGCCGGGTAGAGTTGGAGCTCACCGCTTCGGGGGCCGACCTGCCTGACTTCGAGCTGCTGGTGAGGCCCGATCCCAAGGGCCTCACCCTCCAGATCTCCGACCGACGCCGCCCCGTGGGCGGGGTGCCGGAGGCGGCCGTGGCCGTGGACGTCGCCGCGGTTCATCGCCGCGCGGCCGAGCTTCGCGGGCTGGTGGAGGAGATCTGCCACCAGGGCCAGGTGCGCGCCGCCCAGCGCCAGGCCTGGGTGCAGCAGGCCCAGACCCTGCACGATCTGTTGGTGCCGCCCTCCTTGCGGGGCTTTCTGCGCGGGGCGGCCGGGGCCTCCTTGTGGGTGCGGCTGCGGGGCTGGGCCGTGGACCTGCCCTGGGAGTGGCTGCACGACGGCGAGGGCGCCTGGTTCGAGCGCTACGCCCTGGGCCGGGAGGTCCCGTTGGCGGCGGGGGCGGTCTACGTGCCGTCGACGTCGACCTCCGAGCAGCCCCAGGCGGTCGTCCTGGGCGACCTGGCCGGGGACCTGCCCGACGCCCGCGCGGAGGTCGACGCCGTGCACCACGCCCTGCGCAGCGTCGGTCTGCGCCCCCGCACCCAGGCTGGGGCCGTGCTCATCGACGACCTGCGCGTGATGCTCCGAGCGGCGGATCTGCTGCACGTCGCCGCCCACGTCGATCCCCCCCAGCCCTCCATCGAGAGCAGCCTGGCCCCCGAGGACACGGCCGGCATCCGCTGCGCTGATGGGCTCCTGCGCCCCGTCGACCTGCGGGTGATGGGGGGGACCGCGCCCTTCCCGGCCCTGATCGTGCTCAACGGCTGCTCCAGCCACCACATGGCGCCCCCGCTCCTGGGCTCCGGGGCCGGCACGGTGGTGGCGACGTTGACGGACATCGGCGACGCCGCCGCGCGGGCGGTGGCGGTGGCGCTGTACGGCGGTCTGGCCGAAGGACGCACGGTGGGTGAGGCCCTGCGGCGCGCCCGTGAGTCGGCCGGCGACCGGCTGCTGGCGGCCCCCTACGTGCTCTACGGCGACCCGGCGGGGGACCTGGTCGACGTCTTCCCCGCGCGCCGCACGGACACCCCGGCCGGACCCGAAGGCCCGGCGGCCTGGCTGGCGGCGACGGTGCTGGTGGAGGCCGAGGGGGCCGACGACGTGGAGCTCAACGCGGCCCGGGCGGCCCTGCGCGATCGGGTGGCGCATCGGCTGGCAGAGCAGGGCCTGGCGCCCCAGCCCGGCGGCGCGGACACCCTGGTCGTGCGGGTGGGGCTGGACCGCTTCGGCGACCGCTACGGGGACGCGGCGGGGGTGGTGGCGCGGGCGCTGAGCGACGCGGCGTTCGGGGCCGAGGTGCAGGGCTGGCGCGGGACCAGCCGCCTGTGGGTGGGCGTGGGCCTGGCCGCGGGGCCGCAGCGGGGCCGGGAGCGGGCGATCTGGATGGCGTCGCAGGCCGGGGAGGGGGTCGCCCTGGCCGGAGAGCACCTGCGCAGCCTGGTCCGGGACCCCGACGCGCGGTGGGCCCGGCAGCCGGGCTCGGGGGAGGCGGCCACCTGGCGGTTGACCTTCGACCGGGCCCAGGCGGCGCGACCCGAGGACGTGGTGGGGCGCGGTCCGGCGTTGGCCCAGCTGGCGGAGTCCCTTGAGGACGCCGTGGAGTCCGGAATGCCGCAGCTCACCATCGTCGGCGGGCCCGCGGGCATCGGCAAGACGGCGCTGCTGGGGCTCTACGCGCACCGGCTGCGGGAGCGCGGGGTGACGGTGGTGTCGGCCAGCCTGGACGTCTTCGGCGGGGCCCAGGTCGAGGGCCTGGGGGCGGTGGGCGGGCTCGTGGAGCGCATGGTGTCGATGTCGCTGCCCGAAGGGGCCTCGGTGCCGGAGCTTCCCTGGCAGCGGGCCGACGCGCTGTCGCGGCGCGAGGGCACCTGCGTCTGGTTGATCGACGGCGCCGAGCACCTGGGCGAGGACTTCGAGGCCGACCTGGCCGCGCTGCTCGATCAGCTGGAGCGCTGCCCGCTGCAGATCGTGGTGGTCCTGCGCACCGACCGCCCCGACGAGCGGGCCCGGGCCGAGCGCCTGGCCGCCCGCGCCGCCACCGGTTTGCGGGCCCTGGCCCCCCTGCGCCCCTCGGACGCGCGGCAGCTCCTGCGCCGTCGCCTGGGGGTGGACTCCCTGCCCCCCGAGCTCCTCCCCCTGGTGGACCAGGGCGCCGGCAACCCCCTGATGCTGCTGGAGTCGTTGGATCAGCTCCGGCGCGAGGGCGGGCTGCGCAGTCCGGGTCGGGGGCTCCTGGTGGACCCGGTGAGGGTGGAGACGCGGCGGGCGTCGCCCCTGGAGGAGGCGGTGCTGGCGGCGCGGGTGGAGGCGCTGGCCGACGACGAGCGGCGGGTGGTGGAGGCCCTGGCCGTCCTGGGCGGCGACCTGCGCACCGACCTGCTGGAGGCCCTGCCGGGCATCGACGCCGCCGCGGTCACGCGATCGGCGCGGCTGGGCTGGATCCGGATGCGCAGCGAGCCCGTCTGGGGCGGGGTGGAGCCGCGGGTCGCTCTGCGCGAGCCCCTGGCCATGCGCGTCCTGCCCGGTCTGGTCCCCGCCCGCCGTGCGCGGCCCCTGCACGACGCAGCCCTGGCCTGGCACGAAGCCCACAGCTCGCCGCCGAAGGTGCGCTCCTGGCACGCCCTGCGCTCCTCGGACCCGCGGCAGGCGGTGCTGGCCCTCTGGGAGGACGCGCAGGGCTGCGCGCAAGGGGACGACTTCGACGGCGCCCTGGAGGCCCTGGACCCCCTGGAGCGGCTGGTGGCGACCTCCCCCGAGCGCGACCTGCCCCTGGGTACGCCCACCGCGGCGGCGATCCGGGCGATGCGGGACGCGGTGGAGCACGCCCTGGCGGCCGAGAGCGACGCCACCCGCATCTCCGCCATCGATCTGGCCACCCTCGCCTCCACCGACGAGCCGCCGCCGAACCAGAAGATCGGCCGCTACCGGCTCCTGCGCGTGCTGGGCACCGGCCGGTCGGGGGTGGTGTACCTGGCGGAGCAGGACGGGCCCGAGGGCTTCCGCCGCAAGAACGCCGTCAAGGTCCTGCACGCCCGCCTGGCCTCCAGCGGGAGCTTCCTGCGGGCCTTCCAGCGGGAGGCGCGCATCGCGGCGCGGCTGATCCACCCCAACGTGGTCGGCGTCACCGATCTGGGCCAGGCCGGGGAGCACTGGTTCCTGGCGATGGAGTACGTGGACGGCTGCTCCATGTCGACCCTCCTGGCCGCGAACCCGGGCGGCCTGTCGGCGGACATCGCCCTCAAGCTGGCCGCGGGGGTCGCCGCCGGCCTGGCCCACGCCCACGGCCACCACGACGAGCGCGGGCGCTCCAACCCGGTCGTGCACCGCGACGTCGCCCCCGCCAACGTGCTGGTCAGCCGCGAAGGCATCCCCCGCCTGCACGACTTCGGCATCGCCAGCGCCGAGGACACCCTGGGCCCGCCCACGGAGACCGGGGCCCTGCGGGGACGCGCCGGCTACGCGCCGCCCGAGCGCATCCAGGGCGAGGAGGTCGGCCCGGCCTCGGACCTGTGGAGCCTGGGCGTGATGCTGTTCGAGCTGTTGACCGGCCAGCCGCTGTTCGACGGGCGCACGATCCTGGACGTGCTCGACGCGGTCTGCACCGGCGACCTGGAGGGCCCCCTGCGCCGGATGGAGGCCCTGGACCCCGAGCTGGCGGCGTGGATGCGGCGGATCCTGCTGCGCGACCGCGCGCTGCGCTTCGGCGACGCCAGCGCCCTGGCGGAGGCCCTGGAGGCGATGTCGCGGCGGCTCTGTCCCTTCGACGAGTCCCCGCAGCGTCGCGCAGCGGCGGCGGTGCAGACGGCGATGGAGCGGGATCGATCGGGCTGAAGCGGGGGCCGAGCGGCGGCGGTGCAGACGGCGATGGAGCGGGATCGATCGGGCTGAAGGATCGCCCGCCGACGCGATCAGGGCAGGCGGGCGCGGCCGTCCGGGTGCCAGGAGCCCTCGGCCAGGGG
>CALCXL010000907.1 GCA_937907595.1 uncultured Pseudomonadota bacterium | reverse complement strand
CCCCGACCGCAGCCCCGGCCACGACGAGGTCTGCAACGGCATCGACGACGACTGCAACCTGACCCTCCCGCCGGACGAGCGCGACGACGACGGCGACGGCACCAGCCCCTGTGAGGGCGACTGCGACGACGACGACGAGGACCTGGACGGCGCGGACGCCGACGGCGACGGACGCAGCTCCTGCGACGGGGACTGCGCCGACGACGACCCCACCCGCTCGGACCTGGACGCGGACGGGGACGGCGCCTCGGGCTGCGACAACCCCGCCGACTGCGACGACGCGGACCCGGATCGCAGCCCCTTCGACCGGGACGGCGACGGCCACAGCACCTGCGGCGGCGACTGCGACGACACCGCGCGCAGCGTGGCGCCGGGCGCGCCGGAGCCCTGCAACGGCAAAGACGACGACTGCAACGGCGTGGTGGACGACAACGAGAACTGCAGCGACGCGCCTGCCGACGACGACGACACCGCCGACGACGCCCCCACGGCCACCATCCCCTACGGCTGCATCCTGGGCACCCACGGCGGCCCGCCCTGGCAGCCTGCCCTGCAGTTGGGCGTGCTGGCGCTGGGCCTGGCTGCGGTGGGCACCCGCCGCGAAGGCCGGAGGGCGGCGGCGTGAAGCTCCCCTTCCAGCTGGACCGCTACTCGCTGACCGAGCAGGTGGGCGCCGGGGCCTTCGGCCGCGTCTACCGCGCGGAGGTGCGCGGGGACATGGGCTTCGTCTCGGACTTCGCGGTCAAGGTGCTGGACTCGGGCGTGGTGGCGGACAACCCCAACGTCGCCCGGCAGATGGCCGACGAGGCCCGGATCCTGGCCCAACTGGACCACCCGAACATCGTCAAGGTCATCGACTTCAAGCACACCGACCACCCGGTGATCGGCGACATCTACTTCATGGTCCTGGAGTACGTGCGCGGCATCGACGTCGCCGACGTGCTGGACCGCTTCATCGATGAGGATCGCCACGTCCCTGCCACGGCCGCGCTGCACATGGGCCTGATGGTGGCCGACGCCCTGGCGCACGCCCACGAGCTCGCCGGCCGCGACGGCCGCCCCCTGGGCCTGGTGCACCGGGACCTGAAGCCGTCCAACCTCATGGTCAACTTCCGGGGCCAGGTCAAGGTCCTGGACTTCGGCATCGCCAAGGCCAAGGACCACCGCCTGGCCGCCCGCACCCAGGAGGGGCAGACCAAGGGCACGGTCTTCTACATGTCCCCCGAGCAGCTGACGGGGGAGGACCTGGACGCCCGCGCGGACCTGTACTCCCTGGGCGCCATCCTCTTCGAGATGCTGCTGGGACGCCGCCTCCTGGACGTGGAGGTCAACACCCCGGCGGACCTCGCGCGGGCCATGCACACCGCGTTCGAGATGGACGTCGACGACCGCCTGACGGAGCTGCGGCAGCACCTGGAGGCAGGGCACTGCGGCGAGCTTCCGGAGGAGGCGATCGACGGCTGGATCGCGCTGCTGAAGGCCGCCCTTCAGAAGGACCGCCGGTACCGACCCGACTCCACGCGCATGTTCAGCGAGCAGCTGGAGTGGCTGCGCGCCCGGCACCCGGCGGCGGAGAACCGCAACTTCTGGGCCTCGGTGGTGGAGGGGGAGAGCGGCTTCCACTCCCTGCCCCCCCGGCAGCGCGGGCTGGACGAGCCGGAGGACGTGCCGCCGGTGGACCTGACGGAGGCGGGCCCGCCCAGCGGCTTCTTCGGGTTCGGCACGGACATCTCCCTGGACGAGCTCCCGGCCCCCGCCGCCGGCATCAAGCCCAACGCCGTGCCGGTCACCCGCGCCATGTCCGTGGTGACCGGTCAGGTGCGCGCCTTCGGCTCGGAGGCGGTCCAGCGCCTGGCCCCGGTCACGGGCCTGCAGGCGCCGCCGGTGCCCGTGGTCCAGCAGGAGCTGCTCCCCCTCGACGACTCGCTGGCCCCCAGCACCGCCCCCGCCAAGCCCTACGCCCAGACGCTGGAGCCTTCGGCCCACCCGCCGTCGGAGGACGAGCCCACCCAGCAGTTCGATGGACGGGTCACCTCCGACGACATCAAGGCGGCCAGCGCCGTCCGATCGGCCCGCCGCACGCCCGCGGAGCGCAAGGCCCGGGCTGCGAGCGCGAAGGCGGCCAGCAAGGGCTCCCAGAACCGGGCCGCCGCGCCTCGCAGCGGCCCCGATCGCCGGGTGCTGCTCGGGGTCGCCCTGGGCGTCGGACTGCTGCTGCTGCTGCTGGTCGCCGTGCTCAGCCTGCGCGACGACGCCCCGAAGACCGCCGCCGCCGCGCCCGAGGCCACGCCGGCCGTCTCCCCCGAGCCCAGCCCCGCCGTCGACGTCGCCCCCGAGGCCACACCGTCGCCCGCCGCCGTGGACGAGGAGCCCGCGACCCCCGCGGAGGTGCTCGAAGACGACGAGCCGGATGCGGTGGCCTCGGCCGAGCCGCCCACCCCCGCGCCGGAGGCCGCCGTCGATCCGGCCCCCGAGCGCAGCGATCGCAGCAGCGCCCCCCCGCCGCGCTCCACCCCGCGGCCCACCCCGGCACCGCGCGCCACCCCCAAGCCCGTCGCTGCGGCCGCTGAAGCCGCCCCGGAGGCCGAGTTCGGCATGCTCCACCTGTCGGCGCGGCCCCGTTGCCTGGTGTCCATCGACGACAAGGAGTACGGCACCACCGACGAGACGCGCCGGGGGATCCGCGTGCCGGCGGGCACCTACAAGGTCCATTTCAAGTGCGACGACGAGGCCGAGTGCGAGTCCTTGAAGAAGCGTTCGGGCAAGAAGACGCTGGTGGTGAAGGCGGGCGAGAAGACCACCTACACCGCCGACTTCTACGACCTGAACGCGAGGCTCAGGTGATTCGGGCGGCCCACGCGGGGGCCGCCCTCTCCGTCCTCTTCGCGGCCAGCCTGCTGTCCGGCCCGGCCCGGGCGGATGTGGTGGTGCACGACGGCGGCGTGGCGCGGGACAAGGACGCCGCCGCCCGGGTCGAGGCCCGCACCGGCGAGCGGCCAGCCCGGGTGCTGTCGGACGACGTGCTCGCCGGTCCCAGCCGCGCTCTCGTCGCCAACCTGACCCTGGAGCCCTGCGAAGGCGCGGCCATGGAGTTCGAGCCCTCGGTTCGCGTCGACGCGGTGATGTCCGGGGTGCTCGGCTTCGACCTGGAGGGCGCCAACTCCTCCCTCGCAGAGCTTCGCACCCTGCTCGCCTGCTCCTCGGACGTGGTGCCCGCCCGCACCCTGGCGCGCGTCTCGTTCCTGGAGGGGGCGCTGCGCTTCGACCAGGGCCTGCCCGACGAAGCCAGCGTGGCCATGGCCGACGCTGCCGCCCTGGATCCCGAGTACGCCGGCGAGCGCGGCTTCCCCGCCGCGCACCTGGAGCTGCTGACGGCGGCCCGAGACAACGTCCGGGAGGGCCGGCTCTTCGTCTGGCCGGGGCCGGCGCTCCGAGCGCTGCACGTGGACGGGGAGGCGCGGGACGACGCCGGCTCGGCCGGGATCGCCCTGGGACGCGGCCTGCACCTGCTTCAGCTGGACGAGGGGCAGGGGCTCCGCGGACAGTGGGTCCGGACCAGCTCGGCGACGTCCACGCTGGTGATGCCGGGGGCCGGGCGGGGGCTGTGGCGCGCGGAGCCGGGGGCCGGCACCGACGCGGGGTTGGGCCTGATGATCCGCGACGAGTTCGGCGGACGCTCGGGCGATGTGCACACGCTGCACTACCGCGGCCGCAGCGCGCGGGCGACGACCTGGGCCGCGGGCGGGGGCGCGCCGGTCCCGTGGCAGGACACCGAGGGCTCCGCAGAGGGCACGACGGCGGCTACGAAGCAGGAAGCGGCCGCCCCGAGGGATCCGGCCCAGCCCCGGCGCCTGCGCCTGGCGGTGGGCGGCGGGTGGCAGTTCGTGGACCCCTTCCACTACGCGCTGCTCGCGGTGGAGGTCGGCGTGCGGGTCGTGGGCCCCCTGGAGATCGGGCTGATCGCGCGACCGTCCTTCGGCGGCGTGCACGAGTTCCCCACCGCGGCCGGGGCGGCGCCCATCTCCGGCCCGTTGTTCTTCGTACCCTTCGGGGGCTACGCCGCAGTGCGCAAGCCCGGCGCCATCTCCCCCTGGGTGGGCGTGGCCGGCCACGTGGCCTGGAACCAGGACCGCCTGGTCTCCCCCGAATGGCTGGGCGGCGTCACCGGCATCGGCGGCGTGGATCTGGCGCCGGGGGACGGCGCCTTCTTCGTGCGCGTGCAGGGGGAAGCGGGCTTCCTCTGGGAGTCCTTTACGGGTCGCCTCGCCGTCGGCGTCGGACTGCGCCTGTAGCGAGCACCAGCAGCAGCACGCCCCCGCCCGGCGCCTGCGAGCAGGTCCATCCAGCTCCCTCTCCGGGCCCCAGGTCCAGGGGCTCACCGGCGGGCGGATACACCACCACAAAGCGGCTCGACGCCCAGGGACCGGCCAGACCGGTGTCGTCCACGGCGCGCGCGAAGACGCGGTATCCGCCCGGCTCCAGGTCCACGCCCGGTGCGGCGGACAGCTCGGTGCCCGTCATCGGCTCGTCCAGGTCCACCGACCAGAGCGCGTCCTCGGGCTCCCCTTCGTCGGGGGCCAGGCGGAGCTCGTGGATCAAGGGGTCGCCGTCGGGGTCGGTCGCCAGGGCGACGCGCACCAGCAGGTCCACGGCCACCACCGTGCCCTCGGCGCTCGGCTCGATCAGCGTGGGCGCCCCCGGCGGCTCCTCAAGGGCGTTGACCCGTGCGGAGTCGACGACCCAGGCCGACGCACCGCCCCGGTCGTCCTCCGAGCGAGCCCGGAACCACACGGGTGCATTCTCCGGCAGGTCCTCGGCCGGGGCGGCGCTCGCCTCCCCGGCCACGGGGGCCACCAGGGCCAGGGGACGCGCATCGACGAAGGAGGAGCTGCCCGCACTCTCCAGGCGGATCATGAGGGGGTCACCGTCCGGGTCCTCACCCACCGACACCGCGAGGCTCGGGCGAGCGTCCCCGGTCTCCTCGCCGTCGCGGGGCTGCAGGACCTGGGGGGCCGGGGGGACCTGATTCGTGGCGTCCAGGTGGAAGGCGCCGGGCGCGCTCTCCCCGGACGCTCCGCCGCGCGCGTCCACGGACTCGGCGGTCCAGGTGTAGTCGACGTCGTCGTCCAGGAGGTCCGGCACCACGGCCTGCCAGCCGTCGGCAGCCGCCTCTGCGTCCAGCTCGTGGAGCAGCGCCGGCCCGTAGACGCGGAAGATCAGGGAGAGGGCGTCGCCCTCGGGATCGGGCTCCGCGCTGGCCAACAGGCGGACGGTGGGGCTGCTCACCGTGCTGCCGTCGGGGGAGAGCAGCGCGGGAACGGGCGGCGGCGCGTTGGCGGCGTCGACGTGCAACGAGCGCGCGATGCTCCAGGGACCGTCTCCAAAGGCGTCGGATGCCCGGGCCCGCCACCAGGAGTCGGCGTCCTCGGGGAGCGCCGGCGGGATCCAGGCCGCCTCCCCCGCCGCGGCGAGCACCCCGTCGACGGCCTCGAGGAGCGCGCTCAACGAGGGGTCGGAGTAGACCTCGAAGCGGTAGCTCACGGCGTCGCCGTCCGGATCGCCGACCGACAGGACCCGCAGCTCGGGGGACGCGGTCGCGACCTCCTCCCCGTCGGCGGGCGCCAGAGGCACGGGCGCACCGGGCAGGTTGGTCGCGTTCGGTGCGGTGCCCGCGACGAACTCCGCGGCGTTGCTCAAGCCGTCGCCATCCAGGTCGCCGGCGGCGTCGTTCACCGTCGGGTCCAGGCCCACTTGCCCCTCCCAGGTGTCCGGCATCCCGTCGCCGTCGGCGTCCAGCCAGGCGACGGCGACGCTCCAGTCCTGCAAGGCGGTGCCGCCGTCTCCGTCGTCCGCCCGCACCTGCACGGCGTGGTTGGCGTCGGCCTGCGCGTAGCTGGGCGTCCAGGCCACGACGCCCCCCGGCGCCACGCTCAGGCCGAGGGGGCCCTGCACCAGCGACCAGGTAACCGCATCGTCGCCCGGGTCCGTCGCGCTGAGCTGCGCAGAATAGGGGCTGCCCTCCAAGGCCACGCTGGCGGGCGATCCGTCGGGGGCGGGCGGGACGTTGGCCACGGCGACGCTCTGGCTCAGG
>CALCXL010000906.1 GCA_937907595.1 uncultured Pseudomonadota bacterium | reverse complement strand
ACGACTCCGCCACCAGCGACGACGACGACTCCGCCACCAGCGACGACGACGACTCGGCCACCGGCGACGACGACGACTCAGCCACTGGCGACGACGACGACTCGGCTGCCTCGCCCACGGCGGCTCTTCACCTCAGCCTGGATGGCGGCGTGATGGCGGACAGCAGCTCCAACAACTACTCAGCCGCCACCCACCGCGGCACCATCACCAGCGCGGAGGATCACAACGGGAGCTCCGACGGTGCCGGCGCCTTCGATGGACTGGCGGTAGGCGAGGTCACCGGCTTTCCCTTCAGCGGCCAGGCGTTCACGCTGAGCATGTGGCTCAAGCCTGCGAGCACCGGCGGTGCCGCCGCCAGGATCCTGACCCAGGACAACGCCTTCGACCTGACCGTGGGCTACGGCCAGATCAACCTGACGTTCTGGAACACCTCCGGAAACACGGTCTTCGCCTGGGCGACGAGCACGCTCACCGGAGGGGCCTGGCACCACCTCGCCGTCTCAGTGCCTCTGGGGGACTCGCCTGGCATCTACGTCAACGGCGTTCTGCAGCCGGGCATCATGGGCTCGGCGCCGGTCCCGATGAACTCGAGCACCTCGCCGATGTACGTAGGCGGCGCCTCCACCGGCTCGGACCCGTTTGTGGGCGTGGTGGATGAGATCACATTCTGGAACTTCGCTGCCAGCGAGGCGGACGTGGCAGATCTCTACGCGCAGTAGCCAGGGCGCCCCAGGCGGCAACAGCGGAACGTGAACAAGCCCCCGGATCCTGCGATCCGGGGGCTCGTTTGCTTCCCTTGCAGGAGTCGATGGCGGCCTCGCCGAGCTCGACGCTCTGGACCCGCGGCTCCCACTCATTCTTCAGGGTGGTCGCGCAGTGGCGTGCCCAGTCCGGCGGAGGGAGCCGCGTGGACCGTCAAGGCCGCGGGCGGACCGGTGCCGGGGTACTCGTCGAGGAGCGCCCTTGTGCAACTTCACCGTGGACGAGTCCACGATCAGCCAGTCCCTGACGTGCTGTCCGGGACAAGTCCCGCCCGCCCCGTCGCCAGAAACCGCCCCCCCTACCCCAGCAGCTCCGCCGCCGCCGGCAGGACCACCGCCTCCAGCGCCCGCCGCAGCGCCCGCCGCACGTCGGCGTCCGAGAGCAGGCCGTGCCCGCGCAGCGCCGCGTCGGAGTCGCCGCCCTCGAAGAAGCCGTCGACCGCCCGGGGCGCCTCCTCGAACACCCGGCGCAGCGCCTCCTTCACCGGCTCGCCGCCCGCGTCCACCGCCCAGCGCAGCGTGCGCCAGGCCAGCTCGGCGTGCTCGCCCTCGTCGTCCACCAGGGACTGCAGCACCGCGCGCACCGCGGGATCCGTCGCGTGGCGAAGCTGCTCGGCGGCGCGCACCGCGGCCAGGGTCTCGCCGATGGCGCCCTCCCGCGCCGTGTCCACGGCGAGCTGGACCAGGTCGGCGCTCAGGCTCACCGATCCGCCGGGCAGCTCCAAGCCGGCCGGCTCCACCTCCACGCCGTAGGCCGCCGACAGGCCAAAGCAGAGCTGCGCGTGCCGCACCTCGTCCGCCGCCGCCTTCTGGGCCGCCAGGAGCAGCGCCGGGGGGGCGCCGTGGGCCATCAGGTCCAGGGTGAAGCGCGCGAAGGAGGCGATGGAGGCGTGCTCGTACTGCCCCGCCCGCTGCCAGCGCTCGGCCAACCGCTTCCGCTGCCCCAGGGTCAGGCCCCGGACGTCGACTGCGCCCTCCTCGGACCAGGAGCGACCCTGGCGCAGGGGAGCGACCCGGGCCTCGGACTCCACCATCAGCGGGCGGCCCTCGACAACGCCGATGCCCGGCAGGTAGTCGCAGGGGCTGTTGGGGTAGCTGCGGTCGGTCCAGGTGGCCTGCACCACGCACTCGCCGTCCACGTCGTCCACGATCCGGGCGGAGTCGAACTCGAAGTAGCGCGTGCCCTCGCAGCGGTAGTCCAGGAAGCCGATCTGCTGTTGCACCAGCAGCTCCGCGTCCACGTCGTCGCAGCTGTCGACCCCCTGGGAGTCCGGCGTTCCGCGGTACTCCAGGTCCAGTTGGCAGCCCGTCGCCCCCACGGCCGTGGCGGCCAGGGCGGCGCCCCCCAGCATCGACTGCAGGTGGCGCTTGAAGCGGAGCGAGAAGGGGCGGTAGCGGTCGTCGAGGGTGCGTGCGGCCATCAGGGGGTCCTCCGGGGTGTGCGCAGGGACACCAAAGCACGAACCGTACCCAACCCGCGGGCGCGGGCGATCCGGTCCTCAGCACCGAAGCGGCCGCAGACCGGGCGTCCGGAAGTGCAACAGAGGGCGGCCGTTCGCGGGCCGCGGATCCTCCGCCCTGCTAGCCTTTTGGATGGGCCCCCTCCGGGGCGACGGGTGCGACGGCGCGGGGGCGTCGGCGCACCGGAGCAGGACGCACGGGGTAGCGGGGGACTGAGGAGCAGGAAGGCATGGTCCGAGGACAGATCCTGGTGGTCGACGACGAGGTCGACCACCTCAGCTTGCTGAAGGTCATCCTGCGGCGGGACTTCGACGTCCGGACCGCCGCCTCGGGCGGCGAAGCGCTGGACCTGGTGGCGGAGGCCGTGCCCGACCTCATCATCGCCGACCAGCGCATGCCCGAGATGTCCGGCCTGGACCTGCTGGCCTGGATGCGCGACCACCACCCTGACACCGTGCGCATCCTGCTGACCGCCTACAGCGACGCCGGCGTGCTCAAGGACGCCATCAACACCGCCGGCGTCTACCGCTTCGTGAACAAGCCCTGGGACCCCGAGCTCCTCCGCATCGACCTGCGGCGGGCCCTGGAGCACCGGAGCTCGCAGCTGGAGTTGGAGCGCGGGGAGAAGCTTGCGGTGCTGGGGGGCCTGGCCGCCGCCGTCGCCCACGACCTGCGCGGGGTGCTCTCCCCCTTCGGCGTCGCCCCCCGCCTGCTGCGCGAGGGCAAGGCGAGCACCGAGGAGGTGGCCGACCTGCTGGAGCGCGCCGCCGCCGCCGCCCACGGCCTCGCAGAGGAGCTCCTGTCCATCGCCCGCGGTCGTCCCCCCGAGCTCCGCCGGGTCCCGGCCTCCCTGGTGGAGGTCGTGCGCGGCGCGGTGTCGCTGTGCCGCGGCTCGGCTCTCGACGGCGTGGGTCTGGACCTCTCCCTGCCGGAGGACCTGCCGACGCTGGACCTGTCGAGCGATCGCTGCATGCGCCTGGTGGGCAACCTGGCCCGCAACGCCGCGCAGGCCGCGGGCCCGGGCGGGCGCGTGGCGATCACGGTGAGCGCCGTCGACGGCGGCCAGCGCCTGCGGGTGGACGACAGCGGCGGCGGCGTGCCCGACGATCTGCTCGAGCGCGTGTTCGACCCCTTCTTCACGACGCGCGGCGACGCGGGGCACGGCCTGGGCCTGGCCACCTGCCGGGCCATCGTCGCCGGACACGGTGGATCCCTGGACTGCGGGCGCTCGGAGTTGGGCGGCGCCCGGTTCGACGCGTTCTTCCCGGAGACCCCGGCGTGATCCCGGGCCCCCGCCGCGGCCCCCAGGAGCACCGGGAGGTCCACCGGGTGCCCGTCCGCCTGCTGGTGCTCAGCGGCGCCGGCTCGGTGGCGCCGGGGCAGACCCGCGACCTCAGCCTGGAGGGCTTCTTCCTGGCCATGGACGCCCCGCCGCCCCTGGCCTCGATCCTGCCCGTCTCCCTCACGCTGCCCGACGACCCCGCGCCCCTCAACGTCAGCGCCCGCGTCACCCGCCTCACCCCCGGAGGCGCCGGCTTCCGCTTCGTGGATCTGCGCCCCGAGCAGCGCAAGCGCCTGCGCCGCGTGGTGGGGGAGCTCACCGCCGCCGAGGGCACGCGCAGCGCGGTGATGGCGGCCCAGGCCGAGGCGTCCGAGGGCCAGGCCCTGGAGGGGCCGAAGGCCACTGAGCTGCTGGACCAGGCGATCGAATCGGGAGCCGAGGTCACGATCATCCCCGCCGACCGCCCCGAGCGGCACGCGGCGAGGCTGGTGGCGCGGCACGACGACGGCAGCATCGAGCTCCGGTTGGCCGAGCCCGGCGTGGTGGTGGCCGGCGAGTCGATGCTGGTGCTGCTGACGCTGAAGTTCGTCTCCTGGTCCTTCGACGCCCGCGCCCGCAGCGTGCGTGGCGCCCGCCTCCTGGTCCCGCCCGCGATCGTCCTGCACTGCTCGGAGCGGCGGTCCACCGACCGCGTCCAGGTGGCCGCGGACACCGAGCTCGTGCTCCCCCGCCCCTGGGTCCCCGGCGCGGACCTGCGCTGGGCCGTGTGCGAACGCAGCCCCGGTGGCCTGAGCTTTCGCGCCGACCCGGTCGCCTGCGCCCTGGTGCCGGGCACGCCCATGGAGGGGGCGGCGCTGCACAGCCTGCAGGGCGCCATCGAGCCCCTGGAGGCGGCCGTCGTCAAGCACCTGACCCTGGTGGAGCCCCCCGACGGCCCCCCCTGGCTCAAGATCGGCCTCGCTCACGGGGTGCGGCGGCGCCCCCCCGCCCACAGCCACAACGAGGGCCCGCCCAGCGGCCGCTTCTCCGCCCTGGCCGGCAAGGTCGCGGACATCATGACGGACGCCTGGCACCGCATCGTCGGCCCCGGCGAGGAGGACGAGACCGCGTTTCGCCCCGTCTCCTTCCCCAACCGCCGGGGGGAGGAGGTGGTCGGCCTGCTCAACTGCACGCCGCCGGACGAGCCCCGGCTGGTCGCCCCCCTGGTGCTGCTCTTTCCCGGCTACGGCCACCGCAAGGAGCGACTGTCGGGGCTCTGCACCACCCTGCTCGACGGCTTCGCCCGCTTGGGGCACCCCGTCGCGGTCCTGCGCATCGACGGGACCAACAACCTGGGCCAGTCGGCCAAGGATCCGGGCTGCGCCATCGACGGCCTGCACACCCGCAACTACACGATCAGCGGCGCCGTGGACGACCTGCTGGGGGCGCTGGATTGGGCCCGGACGAACCCCTGGTTCGAGCCCAGCGACGTGATCGTCGTGTCCACCAGCTTCGGCAGCGTCGCCGCGCGCCACGCCCTGGCCCGGCGGGACGCGGCGGGGGTGGGGCTCTGGGTCTCCTACATGGGCGCACCGGACGCCCAGGACGCGATCCTGCACGTCTCGGGGCACGTCGACATCCTGGGCAACCACCGCGCGGGCATCCTCAACGGCCCGATCACCCTGGCCGGGTGCATGGTCGACGCCGACCGCTTCTGCGAGGACGCCGTGGGGATCGGGGCGGCGACCCTGGACGACTCCCGCCGCGACCTGGCCGCCATCGACGCCGACGTCGTGTGGATCGTCGGGGAGCACGACGCCTGGATGGATCCCCGGCGGGTCGACGACGTCATGTCGGTGGCGGCGAAGGGCAGCCGGCAGGTCGTGCACTTCGACGGCGGACACCTGCCCGCCTCGGGCGCGGTCGCGGCCCAGCACTTCCAGGCGATCGCCAGCCGCATCCACCGCTGGCTGCACGACGTCCCCCTGACCGCCCGCCCGCCCCTGACCTCCCGGCTGGAGGCCGCCGCCGCGCCGGAGTGGGCGCGCGTGCGTCGCCAGGACGTGGGCGACCGCACCGGGTTCTGGCGCTCCTACCTGCTGGGGGACGACAACCTGGGCTTCGACGTCCTGGCCCTGGCGCAGCCCTACCGGGACTTCGTGGCGGATCAGGTCGACCGGTTGG
>CALCXL010000905.1 GCA_937907595.1 uncultured Pseudomonadota bacterium | reverse complement strand
GTGGACGGCCAGCCCCGGCGCTCCCCCGTCCAGGGCGCCGTAGGCCAGCTCCAGGCTGGGCTCGTCCCGAGCGGCCTCCTCGAGCAGGTCCAGCCGCTCCGAGGCCGAGGCCATGCGAAGCCGCGCGGCCAGCGGGAGCTCCTCGGCTTGGGCCGCCAGTCGAGGCAGCAGATCGTCCCGCTCCGCCCAGGCCGCCTGGGACAGCGCGGCGTCCAGCACCTCGGGCTCGGCGCCGTGCTCCTCGATCAATTCGGTGGCCCGGTCCAGCTCCAGCCGCAAGACCAGCGCGTCGATCCAGACCGGCACCAACTCGGCGGGCACCTCGGCCAGGCCGACGAGCTCCGGGCCCTCCATCGCCGCCAGCTGATCGGCGGAGAGCGAGGGCATCGCGTCGGAGCCCACGCAGCACTTCTTGTACTTGCGCCCGCTGCCGCAGGGACAGGGCTCGTTGCGGCCGACCTTGGCCCCTTCCCGTCGCACCGTGAAGCCGGAGAGCGCCGCCGGGGGCGGATCCTCGGGCAGACAGGCCAGCACCGGGCCGCTCGCCAGGGCGTCGAGGGCCTTCCAGTCGCGACGTGCCTCGGGGCTGGCGTAGGGCAGGCCCTCGGCCTCGAGCACGGTGTTCAGGTCGGCGTCGCCAAGCTCGTCCGCGAAGGCCGCCAGCAGGTCCTC
The DNA here is from genome assembly GCA_937907595.1 of uncultured Pseudomonadota bacterium. Classification (GTDB taxonomy): domain Bacteria; phylum Myxococcota_A; class UBA796; order UBA9615; family UBA9615; genus CALCXL01. The sequence continues at coordinate 1,025 of CALCXL010000905.1, read as the reverse complement.
GGTCTCCGCCGGCAGGGTCCGCCGAGCCAGGGCCCGGGTCCAGGCGGCGGCCTCGCGAGGACGGGAGCGGGCCACCAGCCTGAGCGCGACCAACATCGACAGCGGGGACAGCCGACCGTCCCGGACCGCGACCAGGAGCGGCTGGGCCAGATCCCCGGTGCATCGAGGGGCCACGGCCGCCAGGACCCGGGCGTCGGGGAGCAGCGAGGCGCCTCGGGCCAGGTGGCGCGCAGGGATCGGCTGCTCCCGATGGAGGGCGACCAGGAGCAGGTTGGAGAAGGCGCGTCGGTTGCGGTCCTTCAGCGCCCGCTCCAGCCGGTCCGGGTGGTCCGCGGGGAGCAGCGCCCCTCGAAGCTCTCGCTGGCAGGTCCGGAGTTCGTCCACCCCAGCCCCTATCCCTTATGAACGTGTATCGCCGACGGAGCACGCGGCGTAGCACAGGGGATGATGCAGCAGGCACAGGACGCGCTGGCAGGAGGGGCGCGCAAGCAACGCTTCTGGGTGATCGCCCTGGCCACCGCCGCCTGCGCCCTGCACGGCCTGGTGGACCTGGCCCTGACGCCCCCCGAGGTGTGGGCGCAGGTGATCGGGCACCGCGGCCTCTGGGTGCTCGTCTTCCTGGGAGGCCTGTGGGTGACCCGCCACGGACGCCCCCGCGCGGTCGACGCCGTGCCCTCGGTGCTGGGCCTGGCCTCGGTGCTCTTCACCCTGCCACTTGTGCAGTACACCGGCCTGGCCGCCAGCCCGATGCTGGTCTGGTTCTGCGTCTATCCCGCCCTCGCCGCCTGCCTGGTGCCCACCGACACCCGCGCGGTGGGGGTGACCAGCGCCGCCGCGGTCTCGGTGCTCGCCAGCATGTTCGTCTTCACCTCGCATCCCGGTCTGGCCACGCTGGTGATCGCGGGCACCCTGACGGCGGGGGTGTCCACTCTGGCCTCGATGCGCGCCGCCTCCCGGCAGCGCTACGATGCCTCCGCCAACCTCGATCTGGTCACCCGCGCTCAGGGGCTGGCCACCGTGGGAAC
>CALCXL010000904.1 GCA_937907595.1 uncultured Pseudomonadota bacterium | reverse complement strand
GGGGATCGCGTCCAGGGCTACGTCGCCCGGGCGGTAGACGCTTACGCGGAGCTTCATGGCGTCGACGACCTGGGGCACGGTGTCGGCCCGCTCGATGCGGATGTCCAGGGCCGGGCAGTCCGGCGGGTTCGGCCAGACGTCGTCGTCGTCGTCCAGGGTGTCGTCGTCGTCGCGATCGGCGTCGTCGTCGTCGGGCACGGCCGCGCTGGCGTCGTCGTCGTCGGAGGCGGGGGCCGCGGCGCAGCCGGACAGCAGGAGCGCAGCCAGGATCAGACGGGTCGGAACCAAACGGAACCTCCATCCCGGGAGTCGAGCTGGATCGGGCTCAGCTCGGGGGGGCACCAGCCGTCGCCGCCTCCCTCCTTCGAGAGCTCGCTGCCCTCCACCCGCAGGATGCCATCCAGCCCCAGCAGCAGGACCTCAAGGGCGCCGTCGCCGTCGGGGTCCTCGCAGCCGGCGCTGATGTCCACGGGGTCGCCGAGGAACAGCGGGTCGCCCAGGCCCTCGGGGTTGTCCCAGCCCAGGTAGGCGGTGGGCTCCGCGGGCACGTAGCCCGAGGCGACGTGGGGGCTCTGGGGCGCGTCGGGGTCGAAGACGAAGGGCACCGTGCAGCTGAAGAGGTTCGCGCCCTCCACCCCCAACTCCATCGGCTCGCCCTCGGGCAGGGCCAGGTCGCAGGCCCCGTCCTGCACGGTGCAGCGGGCCAGCTCCTCCTCGTCGGCCTGGAAGCGGGCGACCACCTCGGCACCGTCAACCGCGGCCAGCACGCGGGTCTGGCCGGGGGCCAGGTCGTCGACGGGCGCGCAGCCGAGCAGCAGCGCGAAGGGGGCAGCGAAGCGGGCACGACGCATGGTGAATCCGGCCTCCGGAGCGCAGAACGCCAGGAGCACACGAACTGTTGGATCACGGGGGACGGGAGCGAGACGGCGGGGCCCGACCCGGCGAAGCCCGACGCGTCGTCGGACGGCGCAGCGCAGGCGGGAAGCAGGAGGGCCAGGAAGAGGGCGAAGGTGCGGTTCAGGCCCCGTCACAGAACAACAAGCGGGCCAGGGTGAGAATTGGCCTTCAGGAACCACCGCGATCTGTGGACCGTTTCGATTTGAAACGCTCGGGCGGGTCCGAGGACAGAACTGTCTCTTCTCGCACCGATCATCTCATTTTGAAACGTGGGCGCCGCGGCCGGGCTCGATCACCACCAGTGCACGTCGTCCAGGCGAGGGTCCTCGTCGTGCGCGGCCTGCCAGGGCTTGGCGGGCAGGTACTTCCAGCCGCCGTCGCTGAACATGACGACGATGTTGCCGCGCTCCATCTTCTCGGCCTCCTTCAAGGCGGCGTGCAGGGTCGCGCCGGCGGAGACCCCGGCGTTGATCCCCTCGACCCGGATGACCTGCTCGGCCGCGCGCAGGGCGGAGGCGTTGTCCACCATGCGCCGACCGTCCAGCTGATCCAGATCGAGCAGGGGCGGCCGGAAGCCGTCGTCGATGTGCCGGAGGCCCTGCAGGCGGTCGCCCAGCTTCGGCTCCACCCCCACCACCCGCACCCGGGGGTTGGCCTCCCGGAGGCGCTGCCCCACCCCCATGATCGTGCCGCCGGTGCCGATGCCGGCCACGAAGACGTCGATCTGCGGGAGCTGCTGCACCAGCTCGACGCCGGTGGTCGTGTAGTGCACGTCGCGGTTGGTGCGGCTCCAGAACTGGCGCAGGGGCGTCCAGCCATACTTGCCGGCCAGCCGCTCGGCCAGGTCGATGGCCGTCTTCATGTCCTCGCACTGGTCGCAGAAGATCGTCTCGACGCCGTAGGCCTCCAGCACGTCCGTGATCGACGGCGCCACGGACTTGGGCAGCACGATGTTGATCTCGTAGCCCAGCCGGCGGCCCACCATCGCCAGCGCGATGCCGGTGTTGCCCGAGCTCGCCTCCACCAGCGTGTCCCCGGGCTTGATCCGCCCCTCCGCCTCCGCCGCCCGCACCAGCCCCAGGGCGATGCGGTCCTTGACGCTGCCGCTGGGGTTCTGCCCCTCCAGCTTGGCGAAGATGCGCACGCCCTCGCGGGGCTGCAGGCGCTTGAGCTCCACCAGGGGGGTGGAGCCGACGTGATCGAGGAGCTCGGTGACCATGGCGCCATCCTCGCACGCCGGCAGGCCCGCGCGCCTCCGATAGACTGCGCGCGGAGGCCTCATGCTGCGCTGCTTGCCCGCCCTGCTGCTGTTCGGATGCACCACCGCCGGCACCGTCACGCCGGTCGATCCCAACGACGTGCCCTACAACGATCCCTACGGCGGCGCCCAGAACGTGCACCTGCCCGAGGAGATCATCGAGGTCGCGGCCCTGCCCCCGGGCACCGAGCAGACCGTCGACGTCGTCCTGCAGAACACCGGCCCCTTCGAGCTTGAGATCGAGTCCATCGCCCTGGCCAACTGGTCCGACGCCGGCTGGACCCTGCTGGACGAGGACCTGCCCACCGTCGTGGACGCCGAGAGCGAGGTCACCCTGCAGGTGCAGTACGTGGCCCCCCTCCGCCGCGACAGCTTCGCCGCCCTGGAGGTCCGCTCCAACGACCCCGACGAGGGCCGCGTGGCCACCGGGCTGATCGGACGGGCCGCCGAGGGCGCGCCGGAGCCGCGGCTGGACCCGCCGGTCCTCGACTTCCAGTTCGTCTTCCGCGACCAGGAGGCCCGCTCCCTCATCACCCTGCGCAACGACGGCCTCCAGCCCTTCTCGGTGGTCGACGTGGTCCTGGAGCAGTCCGCCAGCCAGGCGGCCTTCGGCCTGTCCTGCGCGGGGCAGCCCCTGGTCCTGGTCGACGACGAGCCCCCCGCCTGCGCCACCTGGCAGGCCGACGTGTTGGCGCCGCTGCAGGCCGAGCCCATCGGCCCCGGCGAGTCGGTGGCGCTGGAGGTGGCCTACGTGCCCGGCACCCCCATCACCCACTCGGGCCAGCTGATCATCAGCACGACGGACCCCCTGCGCCCCACGTTGACGGCAACCGTGCGCGGCAACGGCGACGGCACCCCCAACTGCAGCCCGCCCACCATCACGCTCCTCTCCCCCACCGAGCCGGTCTGGTTCCTGGACGGGGTGGGCGCGCACCTGGAGATCGAGGTCCAGGTGACCGACGACGATCAGCCCGCCGGCAGCATGTTCGTGGAGCTGTACGCCGGCGACCTGCTGATCGAGGAGGAGTTCACCC
>CALCXL010000903.1 GCA_937907595.1 uncultured Pseudomonadota bacterium | reverse complement strand
CTTACCGACTGGTACCCGGACCGACTCGCTAGGACTCGTCCGCGAAGAACACCGCACGCGCGTCGAAGATCTCCTCCTGCTCACGGAGCACGGCCAGCAGCCCCGAGCCCAGCCCCCCCCATGCCGCCACCGGGCCGTCGCCGCCCACCAGCCGCCCCCACTCCGGCCGGCGCAGGAACAGCGCGACCAGGGCGACCGTGCAGCCCACCAGCAGGCGCGTGGGCAGCGTGTCCCAGCGCCCCTCCTCCGCCCGCGCCTCCCAGGCCTGCGCCGCCAGGGCCACGAGCACCAGCACGGCGACGGAGTCCTTGAGGAGGATCGCCGCCGCGAAGGCCGCCAGCGCCGGCCCGGCCGCGCGCCCCGAGCGGGCACGTCGCAGCAGCAGGTCGCCGCCGAGCAGCAGCGCGCCGCCGAGCAGATCCAGCTCGCCCAGGTGCCAAGCGTTGAAGAGGCCGGCCGGGGTCAGCAGGGCCAGGGCCGCCGCCGCGCTCGCCGCCACCGCGGGCAGGCCCAGCCGCTCCATGCCCCAACGGCGCGCCACGGCCAGGAAGGGGAACACCAGCAGCGCCTCCAGGGCCTGCAGCCAACCGTCCAGGGGGCTGCCCAGAGCCGCCAGCCCCTTGAGCAGGGCCACGGAGCCGGGGCGGAAGCTGAAGGCGTGCACCGGCGCGGCGAGGTACTGCCGGCCCAGGACCGAGCCCCAGGGCTGGCGGTCGGCGATGTCCAGGGCCAGCCAGGCGCTGAACTCGGCGCTCGGCCGCCAGGCCAGGGCCACCAGCACCCCGGCGAGCAGGGCCAGGGCCCACCGATCCCAGCCCCGGTCGGTCCCGGGCATCGATGTGGGCCCGACGGCGCCCGGCCCAGCGCCCGGATCCGTCGACGCAGGCCCGGACGCCGCGCTCATCGACCCACCGCCACCGGCCGCAGGGTCCCGGGGTCGGCGCCCCGGTGCCGCGCCGCCCGCACGATCCGCCCGCCGTCCCGCTGCCAGGCGCAGACGTAGCCGATGCCCGGCCCCACGGTCGGCACCTCCACCGCGAAGTCCCCGCAGGCGCCGCTCCAGCGCCCCAGCACGACCGCGTCCCCCTCGGCGTCGCCGCAGTCGTTGACGGTGACGACCACCTCGACGTCGCCCGCGCAGACCGTCGAACCCAACACCGTCGCCGGCCCCGGCGCCCGCCCGAAGAGGAGCAGCCCGACGATCGCCGCACCGAGCCCCCAACCCGCCGCCCGCAGGAGGCCGCTCCAGGGTGCGCCCGTCGCCCCCGCGCTCACGGCGTCACCTCGAACACGCCGCATCCGCTGGCCGCGTAGGCGACGCCGGTGGAGGGGTCGATGCCGATGCCCCGCAGCAGGGAGCCCACGTGGGATCGGCCGGTCTCCACCACCTGCTCGCCGTCGGTCTGGAAGGCGATCACGGCCCCGTCGCCGTAGTCGGCCACCCACAGGCGGTGACGGGCGGCGTCGAAGGCCACGTCGCGCGGGAAGGGCCCCGTCGGCAGGCTCTGGGTGCGCTGCCAGCTGTCCAGGGAGTAGACGTCCAGGCGGCCGGCGATGGGGTTGGTCACGAAGAGCCGCCGCGCCTGGGGGTCCACGGCCACGCCGATCGCCGGGTGGAAGAGCTCCAGGTGGCGGGTGTGCTCCAGGGTCTGGGCGTCGATCTCCACCACGGCGAACCGCGCGAAGTCGAAGAGGGCGGGCACGTACAGGCGCTGCGTCTGCGGGTCGCCGGTGATGAAGTCGGCCATCTGCATCTTGCGCCCGCCGGTCTGGCTGGCCCCCAGGGAGCGCAGGCTGTCCAGATCGAAGACCTCGGCCAGGGGGTTGCCGCCGCCCCGGTTGGGCACGTAGCTGAGCACCAGGCGCCGCCGCGGGCCGTCCAGCCAGGGGTTGGCGGGCTCCCAGGGCAAGGCCAGCTTGCGCAGGACGGAGAGGCCGGTGGCTGCGCTGGCCAGCTCCCAGAGCCCGTGGTTGCCGACGCCGATCACCTGCACCAGCACCCGCCCGGTCACGGGGTCCTGCTCCATGCGTTCGGGCCACAGCGGGCCCCCCTCCCCCTCCCGTCGCACCAGCGTACGGTGCCGGACCCGGGGCTCCTTCGGGTCGATGGACTCCACGAAGCCGCCGCGCTTGTCCCAGCGCTTGAAGCTGGCCAGGACCCGACCCGTGGTGGGGTCGCCCAGGACGTCGTAGGGGTGCACCGAGCCGTACTCGCCGCCGTCGCCGTGCCGGTCGACCAGGACCCGCGCCTCGCCCAGGGCGATCACGTCGGCGCAGTCGGCGGCCGATGGCCCGTCCTTGAAGCGCATGGTGAGGCCGAAGCCCGCGTAGAAGAGAGCCCAGAGCACCACCACCGGCGCCGGGCCCGGCAGGCCTCGCCGACGGAGGGCGATCCCGACCGCGCCCACTGCGATCAGCCCGACGAGCACCGCCAGGAAGCCCGTGGGGTCGATGCCCTGGTAGACGACGATGTAGGTGGGCGTGACCAACGCCACGGCGAGGAGGGGCAGCCGGACCACCAGCAGCCGGACGACCGAGCGCCCCGGCACCGGCCGCGCCAGGCGATCCAGGGGCAGGGTCATCGCCAGGATTGCGGCGCCGATCGCGCCCAGCAGGGTCGGCAGCGCGGCGCCCTCGGAGCCCAGGACCAGGGCGCCCGCGTAGCGAAAGGCGACGGGCGCCACGAGCAGCACCGCCGCGCCGACGCCCAGCCGCATCCACCGTCGGTGCGCCGGGCGATCGACCTGCAACAGCGCGAAGGAGAAGGCGATCGCCAGCACCGCCGCCGCGGCGACCCCGCCCATCCACAGGGAGAAGCGCCAGCCCGCCGCGAGCAGGGCCACCCGCCCCAGGACCAGCACCGCCCAGGCCGCGCAGAGCCCGCTGCCGAAGCGCAGGACGCCGGCCGCGCTGCGCGCCTGCCAGCCCAAGCGGAGCAGCAGGACCGCCCACGCCAGGGCCAGGGGGGGCTGCGCCCGGGGCTCCTGCCAGCGCGCCAGGGAGTCGGCGGGCAGCAGGGCCCAGAGCTCGACCAGCAGGTGGGCGACGAGGAAGCCCAGGGTGGTCAGGACCGAGCCGAAGGCCCAGAGCGCCGCCAGCAGCGGGGCCGCCACCACCAACGCGCCCAGGCCGCGCCCCACCCGCGCCGGCCCCGCGCCCGGCTCCCGCAGCGCCCACCGGCGGGCCCAC
>CALCXL010000902.1 GCA_937907595.1 uncultured Pseudomonadota bacterium | reverse complement strand
CGTCGTCGTCTGCGGAGTCGTCGTCGTCGAGGCCGGAGCTGTCGTCGTCGTCTGCTGAGTCGTCATCGTCTGCTGAGTCGTCGTCGTCGCCGAAGACCGAGCAGTCGTAGCAGTCCGCGCCGTCGTCGCAGGGGCCGTTGAAGCCGTCTCCCGGGGGCAGAACGGGCACCACCAGCGGGTCTTCGTTGTCGCAGTCCAGGTGGTCGCTGAAGCCGTCGCCGTCGTGGTTCTGGTTGCCCAGGAAGTCCCAGTTGGCGTCCTGGGGTCCGTCGATGTTGCAGGACGCGCCCGAGGCGCCGGGCATGTCTGCGGCCATTCCGCCGGGGCTCAAGGGATAGAAGGCGCCGTCCCAGGGCCAGGGGGGGGCCATGGAGGCGATCACGGCGGGGTCGGGCAGGTAGTGGATGGCGCGGTCGTGGCCGCACAGGGTGTTGCTGTTGCTGCAGGCCGAGGGGTCCGTGGGGCAGAAGGACTCGATGCGTTCGCAGTCGCTGAGGGACTCGGCGGTGGCGGGCTCCAGGAAGAGGTCGGCGGGCCACGGGACGTCGGCGAAGGGGCCGATGAGGCCGGTGGTGGAGGCGAACTGCGCGGCCCAGGCGGCCGAGCCGCCCTCCACGGCGTCCAGGGTGACCTCCGCGTGGGAGAAGTAGGGGCCGAGCACCGCCTGCGGGGAGCCCAGCAGCAGGTTGCGAGCCGACACGAAGCGCCCGAGCACCCCGCTGCCGAGGGCCCGGACCAGCGGAGCCGCGGAGGCGCTGACGGTGTTGGAGACGAACGTGAAGTCGTGCCGGGCCAGGTCCCCGTCGACGAGCACCAGCTGCCCCGCGGCGTCCAGCTCGTTCTCCACGAACAGCGACTTGCTGATGCTGAAGCGCGTGTGCGATGTGGGGGCCGTCTGGCCGCCGGCGAAGTGAACCAGGGACCCAGCGGCCAGGGGCAGGGCCGAGGTGTCCGGCGGGTCGCGGTCGATGAAGTTGGTGTCGTCCATCGGGAAGAGCATGCAGGGGCTCTGCACGGCGACGCCGCGCGGCCATCGGCTGGGCGCAGGGGGCGCGCCGTAGGCCCGGATCGCGTTGCGGGAGAAGACGGTGTTTCTGATGGGCACCTGCCGCGTGGCCAGGTCGTCGTGGCTGGTCACCTGCACGAGGGCGCCGCCCCCCAACATCGCGTTCCCGGCGAAGAGCGAGCGCGTGATCTGCGCGTCCCCGGCCAGCTCCACCATCGCCGGCGGGTCCGGGAGGTTGTTGGAGGTGACGGTGTTGCCGAAGAAGAGGGCCTCGATCTCCGCCACAGCGGTGGGATCGGTCTGGCGGACGAGGGGGTCGCCGGTGTCGACTACGCAGCCGGAGATCTCGCTGTCTTCGATCTGCAGGTTCCAGTCGGTGAGGAGGGCTGATCCTGCGACACCCTCGATCCGGGACACATCGACGATCAGCCCCTCGCCCCGGCCCCCTTCAAGCACAACACCGGGCCCGGCCCCCCCGAGCAGTCGTGACTCCAGCAGCCAGAGATGAGAGGCGGTCCCTCGCAGGCCCGGGCCATCCCGTTCGGAGGTCGGCGGACAGGCAGCCTCGTCGTAGTGAATCGCCTTCAACGTCGTCTGCTGAGGCGATGCCTGGTCCGGGTCGGCCAGGACCTGGATCGCGGGCTGCCCCTGCGCGAGCCCCGCCCCTGGGCAGAAGTTCGGAGTGGACCAGTCACCAAAGTCGATGGCGATGCTCTGCCCGACGTATCCGCCCACGTGATCGTTCGCGATGTCGATGGTCTCGACATGCACCCCCGGTGTGCGAACGCAGATGACCTGGTCTGGATCCGGATTCGAACCCGTCGACGCCGCCAGCTCCGCAGCGGCCACCGCCTCGGCGATGGTCGTGAACTCCACCGGGTTGTCGCAAGACGAGTTGGCGTTGCACCAGCCTGGCTCGGCAGGCCCGGGCCCGGCGTTCACGCACCACTTGTAGGTGTCCTGGGCGCCGGCCGTGGCCGGCAACGCCGCGACGAGCAGGCAGGCAACAACGCGTGGAAGGATCCCCATCACTCCAGGGAGCATCTTAGGGGGTCTCCCCTTACTTCGTATCCCGCTTCACCCGCACGTACTCGACCTTGCCGCGGATCGTCCCGTCCTTCGACTTCTTGAGGATCTTCTCGACGCTGCGCACGGTGACGCCCTGTTCGGCCCAGACCACGTCGCGCAGGATGTTGCCGCCGTCCTCGGTCTGGCTGGCGACGCCTTCGCCCAGCTTCTTGCGGAGGATGCGCTGGATCCAGCCGGCCGCGGCCTGATCGGGCTTGTCCAGCACCAGGCGGACGTCGACGCGCTCGTAGTCGCGGTACTTGCAGCTGAGCTCGCCCGTGCTGCTGGCGACCGGGAACGCCTGCTCCCTGCGGCCCGCCGCCATCGTGGCGTCCTGCTGGGGGCAGAACCGGTCGGCGAAGGCGCAGCTGGAGGTCTTCGGCAGGATCGAGCAGACCGACGCCTCCGCGCTGCTGTAGGAGCGCTGCAGGGAGGCCGTGTAGTCGATGCGCTGGTAGGCGATGCGGCCGTCTTCCTTCACCTCGCGCAGCTCCACCCCCTCCCAGGGCCAGGACCACTCGCGCATGGTGTGCGACGAGTCCAGCCGGGTGGTGGTGACGATGGGCGCTCCCCAGTGCTTCTCGTGCCAGTCCAGGACCCGCTGGATGTTGCCGTCCGCGGGGCTCGGGAAGCTGAGCCGCACGATCGCCAGGCCGCTCTTGCCGAAGTAGGCCGCGACCTCGATCTCCTGGTCGAAGAGCTGCGGCTTGCCGCTCAGCGTCAGCCGGCCGCCCGTGGTGCCGTCGGGCTGCGACTTCGAGTCCGGGTCGTGCACCACCTGGCCGGGGTAGGCCGCGCGCACATCGTCGGGGGACATGCCCCAGAGCAGCTTGTCGAAGCCCTTGGTCGACGCGCCCAGGGCGGGGGTGGTCATCAACAGGCCGCAGAACACCAGCAACCAACGCATCGCTCGCCCTTTCATCCCGGCCTCCTCATGCGCATCGCCGCCCTCGCCAGCGACGTCCAGGCCACCCGCGCGGTGGGGGCCTCCGTGACCGCTTCGATCGCCTGCTCCAGCGCCGGACCGAAGGCCCCGTCCTTGGCCAGACCGTGGGCCACCACGCCGCGCAGCCGGCCGCGACGATCCCGCCAGGCGCGCACGCCTTCGGTCATG
>CALCXL010000901.1 GCA_937907595.1 uncultured Pseudomonadota bacterium | reverse complement strand
AGATCGGCCGTCTGGGTCCGCGGGGCGACCGAGCCAATTCGCCGCACGCTGCTAGACCGGTTCCGACCAGTCTGACACCCCGCTCCGCTGTGTCCTCCCCCACCGCTCCCCTCGCGCGCGCGACCGCGGTGGTGTATTCGTTGCCGCCCCCATGACGCCCCCTCCCACCCCCTTGCTGAACCACCGCGTCGTCGTCGTCGTCGGCAAGGGCGGCGTGGGCAAGTCGGTGATCAGCGGCGGCCTGGCGGTGGCGGCCAGCCGACGGGGCAAGCGCACCGTGGTGGCGGAGATGAACGGGGCGGAGACCATGGCCGCCCTCTTCGACGCGGAGCCGGTGGGCTACGCGGGTGGGGAGCTGGCGCCCCTGGTGCACGCGATGTCGATCCGCCCCGCCGACGCGATCGAGGAGTACCTGCTCCGCATGCTCCGGTTCCGCATCCTGTACGACGTGGTCTTCGGCAACCGCTTCATCGGCCCCTTCATGAACGGGGTGATGGGCCTGTCCGACCTGATCTCCATGGGCAAGGTCATGGACCTGGAGTGGAACCGGACCGACGGCAGCCACAGCGCCGACGGCGACGCCCCGCACACCTGGGACCTGGTGGTGGTGGACGCGCCCGCGACCGGGCACGGCCTGAGCCTGCTGTCGTCGCCCCAGGCCATGATGGACATCACCCGCGTGGGCCCCCTGTTCAACAACGCCCGCATGATCCGCGACCTGCTCGCCGATCGCGCCCGGGCCAGCGTGCTGCTGGTGACCCTGGCCGAGGACATGCCGGTCACGGAGACCATCGAGCTGGCCCGCAAGTTGGAAGAACGCGTGGACGTGGGCGTGGCCGGAGTGATCGTCAACGGCGTCCCCCCCGCGCTGTTCCCCACCGACGCCGCCGCGGCCCGCTGGCCCGAGCTCGCCGCCCGGGGCCGGGAGATCGGCTCCCTGGCCGCCGCCGCGGTGCAGGACGCCGAGCGCCTCCTGCGGGACCGCCAACGGGCCGACGGCCACATCGAGCGCCTGCGCTCGGAGTTGGGGCTGCCCCTGCTGGAGGTGCCCCTGCTCAACCGCCGCGACCTGGACGCCGAGGGCCTGGCGACCATCGGACAGCACCTGGAGCCTTGGCTTTGAGCACCCTCGCCGAGATCGTCGCGGAGCGCCGCGTGCTGGTCGTCTGCGGCACGGGCGGCGTGGGCAAGACCACGGTGTCCGCGAGCCTGGCGCTGTCGGCGGCGCTGGCCGGCCGCAAGGCGCTGGTGATGACCATCGACCCCGCCCGCCGCCTGGCGGAGTCCCTGGGCGTGGACGTGCAGCTCAACCAGCCGACGCCCGTGGACGTCGAGGCGGTGTTGGGCGTGCCGCTGCCCGAGGGCGGCAGCCTGCACGCAATGATGTTGGACGCGAAGGCGACCTTCGACAGCATGGTCGGCCGCTTCGCCCGGGACGAGGCCACCCGCGACCGCATCCTGGCCAACGACTACTACCAGCGCGCCTCGGAGAGCCTGGGCGGCTCCCAGGAGTACATGGCCATGGAGAAGCTGCGGGAGGTGGCGACGGGTGGCGACTACGACCTGATCGTCCTGGACACCCCGCCCACCCGCAACGCGCTGGAGTTCCTGGAGGCGCCGGACCGCCTGCTCTCCATGCTGCACGAGGGCGCGCTCTCCTGGCTGTTCAAGCCCCGGGGCCAGCGCTTCAGCGGAAGCCGCGCCGGACGGGCGATCTTCGGCCGCGGCCAGCAGGCGATGTTCGGGATCTTCGAGCGCTTCACCGGCCTGGAGGTGGTGCAGGGCATCAGCGAGTTCGTCAGCGCCTTCTCGGGCCTGCTCGACGGCATGGGCGCCCGCGCCGGGGAGGTGATGGAGCTGCTGCAGGGGCCCGACGCGGCCTTCCTGCTGGTGGCCTCGCCCAACCGCATCGCGCTGTCGGAGGCGCTGTACTTTCACGACCGGCTCAAGGAGGGCGACATCCCCTTCCGCGGCTTCGTGATCAACCGCGTGCGCTCCACCGCCGCCCAGGGCGAGGTGCCCACCGACCCCGCCGAGGCGGGCTTCCCCCCGGGCGACGCCGCCTGGAACGACGCCGTCGAGGCCGTGTGGGGGGCGTTCCGTCGACAGGCCCGTCAGGCGGCGATCGATCGGCACCACATCGACGCCCTCAAGGCCCACTGCGGCGACGGCGTGCCCTACGTCGAGGTCCCCGAGCTCGAGGGCGAGGTGCACGACCTGGCCGCGCTCCAGCAGCTGCTGACCTGGCTCGTCTGAGGCGACCCGTTCCCCGGCACCACGGGGGGTTCCGTCGACGCCCTACAGCGCCTGGGGGATCAGCGGCGAGGGCGGCCCCACGGTGGTCACCCACAGCTGGTGGGCGGCGCGGGTGGCGCCGACGTGTAGCACCCGGCGGGCCGAGTCGGTGGCGGGCCAGGACCGCGCGCTGACGTCCAGCAGCACCACGTAGTCGAACTCCAGGCCCTTGGCCTGCGCGACGTCCGTGACCTCCACGCCGGGGCCGAAGGTGAAGTCCTGGCGGCGCACGCGCTTGAGGCGCTCCACCCCGGCCTTGTTCAGGCCGTCCCAGTACATCTCCGCCGTGTCGGGGTCCCGGCCCAGCAGCGCCACGCTGGCGTGGGGCTCCTTGTCCATCAGGCCGCGCAGGGCCTCGGCCAGGAAGGCCAGGCACTCGCCGTGGTCGTCGAAGGGCAGCACGTCGACGGGCACGCCGTCCCGGGGCACATCCACGCTCTCGTCCTCGGCCAGGTGCCCCAGAACGGCGCGGGCGAAGGCGACGATGGGCTTCGTCGAGCGGTAGGCCACCTGCAGGGTGGAGACCTGGGTGCCGCGCACGCCCAGGTGGCCGAAGAACTCCTCCCAGTCGACGAAGCCGGCCTCCTGCAGCACGTGCTGCTGGGTGTCGCCGGCCAGGGTGATCGACTTGCGGCCGTCCACGCACTCGAGCAGCACGCGGACCTCCAGGGGCGACAGGTCCTGCACCTCGTCGATGGCCAGGTGCTGGTAGCGCAGGGGCCGCCCGGACCGACCCTTCTCCGGGATGGCGCCCACGCGGAGCTGGTAAAGGCGCAGCAGCAGGGTGTCGTCCTCGTCGTCCAGGAAGGCCTGGTTGTGCACGACGTCGGCCTCCTCGTCGGACGGGCCGTCCAGCTGATCGGGCTCCAGGTGGTCGTGCAGGGCGTCGATCTGCCGGCTGGTGTAGGCGATGAAGCGATCCACCTCCGTCGACGAGGCGGTGTCCGGCACCTTCTCGTTCAGGGCGCGGAGCAGCAGGCGGCCGTTGCTGAGGATCTCCGCCCAGTCGTCCAGCACCTGCCCCGCCGTCGAGGGCCCGGGCACCCGCGCGACGTAGTCCTCCAGCACCGAGAGCATGGCGGGGTGCAGCTTGATCCGGGTGATGGCGGCCGGCGTGTCGTCGTTGCGCTTGTTGGGCAGCATCGGGAGCAGGCGCTCGCGGTTGCTGGCGGCCCAGAATCCGTAGGTGCGGACCTGGGTGCCGCGCACGCCCAGGTCGGGCAGGACGCGACCGATGAAGCGCCGCAGCGCGTCGCCCCACACCACCACCATCATGCGATCGGCCCGGAAGCGGCGGCCGTCCTTGTAGTTGAGGTAGGCCAGCCGGTGCAGGGCCACGGTGGTCTTGCCCGAGCCGGCCACGCCGCGGATCACCACCAGCTGGCTGTCGTCGGCCGTGATCAGGTCCCACTGCTCGGGGTCGATGAGGGCGGAGATCTCCGGCAGGTGCTTGTCCACCCGGTAGGCCGCGCCGGCGCCCAGCGAGCGGGAGGAGGCCTGCGGGTCGTCGTGGCGGATCCAGAAGGCCGCGCCCGCGCCCCCCTCCAGCCGGGGCGCCTGCTCGCCCATCGCCGTCCAGCCCTGCTCCCCCTTGAGCAGCAGCCCCGCCGGGCTCTGCACCCGACGCAGCTCCCCGCCGGTGATCCCCACCGTGCGCCGCGCCAGGACCTCGCCCGAGACGATGCGGTCGCCGAAGTCCTCGTCGTACTCGTCGCCCTCGGCGTGCCGGTAGAAGATCCGGGACACCGGCGCGTGCCGCCAGTCGACGATGCGCAGCCCGTTGTCCAGCCGCGTGGCCTTGCCCAGGAAGACCTCCCGCCGCTTGCCGCTCTCCTCCAGCCGCATGTGCCCGAAGTAGGGGCGCCGCTCGTCGACCTTGTTCTCGTTGAAGGACCTGCCCGCCTGCTCCAGCAGGTGCCCCAGCCGCTCGAACTGCATGAGCATGCCGGGCCGCTCGTCGTGGTCGGCGTCGCGCATCTGGTCGCGCAGGTTCTCCATCTCCCGCCCGATGGCGTAGACGTCGATCTGGGCCTCGGGCCGCGGCTTCTTCAGGCGCTCCAGGTTCCGGGCGAGCGACGTCTCCTCGTCCTCGACGATGGCGAGCTGATCGGTCGTGAGGTCGTTGCGCATGGCGATCCTTCGGCGGGAAAACGGGGCCGGGCACCCTGCCAGCCCGCCGGAGTGAGCGCAACGGCCACCGGGCGGCCCGCGGATTTCACCCCGGCACGTTGGCGTCGATGTCGCCCTGCGCAAGGCCGTCGGGCTCGCCCCCCGCCACGAAGGCCGACACCGCCGCCGCCAGCTCCGCGGGCCGCTCCCAGTGCACCATGTGGCCGCAGTCGGGCCAGTGCAGCCGGCGCCGATCCGCCACCAGCCGCCGCCGCTCGGGCAGGTCCGGGTAGCGGTACCAGCTCCGCCCGCCGGTCACGAGCAGCGTGGGGCAGGTGATGGACGACAGGAAGGGCGCGTAGCGGCTGGGGTCGTAGGGCTGGGGGCCGCGGGTGCGGTGCCGGCGATCGTGCCGCCAGGTCCAGTGATCGCCCCGGTCCTCGGCCAGGTGCCCCGCGAGCTCCCAGGCCAGCTCCGCTTCCAGGCCGCGGTTGCGCCGCCCCAGCGAGTCGGCCACCTCCTGCTGGGAGGCGTAGCGCTTGCCCTCCCCCGGCGCGCCCAGCTCCCGCACCCACCGCCGCATGCGC
Source organism: uncultured Pseudomonadota bacterium (assembly GCA_937907595.1). Taxonomy (GTDB): domain Bacteria; phylum Myxococcota_A; class UBA796; order UBA9615; family UBA9615; genus CALCXL01. The sequence continues at coordinate 12,640 of CALCXL010000901.1, read as the reverse complement.
TCGGGGCTGTCCTCCAGGCGCTCGGGCATGGGTCCCAGGCCTTCGACGAGGACCAGGCGGTCGACCTCGTCGGCCCAGGCGCCGGCGTAGAGGCTGGCGATGCTGCCGCCCATGGAGTGGCCCAGAACGATCAGCCGCGCTCGCGCGTGCGCGCGCACGAGGGCCCGCACGTCCCGCACGTAGTCGTGGAAGTGGTAGTAGCCGTCCGCGGAGATGCCCTGGCTGCGCCCGTGCCCGCGCATGTCCGGGGCCAGCACATGCAGGCCGGGGTCCAGGTGGCGGACCATCGGCCCGAAGGTCCCGCCGGTGTCCAGGTAACCGTGCAGCAGCAGCAGCGTGGTGTCCCCGCCCTCCCACTCGAACAGGTTCAGATCCAGGCCCGAAGCGGGCACGCGTCGCATGTTTGGGGGGTCTTCTCGCACGGCGGGAGGGTAGCGTTCATCGACGGCGCACGCCGGCCTGTGCTACCTCCCCTGCATGCTCGGATTCGACCTCGCAGGCCCCTGGCGGGAGATGTCCTTCGTCTCCGTCGACGTGGAGACCACCGGCCTCAAGCACCAGGAGTGCCGGGTCATCGAGGTGGGCATGGTCCGCTTCGAGCGCGGGCAGGTGGCCGAGCGCTGGGGCCAACTGGTGAACCCCGGGGTGCCGATCCCGCCGGAGGTCACCAGGATCAACAACATCACCGACGCCATGGTCGCCGACGCCCCGACGTTCCGGGACATCAAGTGGGACGTCTACGGCCGCATGAAGGACCGCATCTTCGTGGCCTACAACGCCGGCTTCGACCACGGCTTCCTGCAGATGGAGATGCGGCGGGCCGGCCTGACCCTGCCCGACGTGCCCATCCTGGACCCCCAGGTCTGGGCCCGGGCGCTGATGACCGGCCAACGCCGCTACAACCTCGGCAGCCTCTGCGACAAGTTCGGCATCACCCTGGAGAACGCCCACCGCGCGGTGGACGACGCCGAGGCCGCCGGTCGGGTGCTGCTGCGCTTCGCCGACAAGGTCTCGGTCGACCTGGGCGGGCTGCTCGAAGAGCAGGGGCGCTGGAAGGACAAGCAGGACGCGGCCTACGCCGAACGCAAGGCCGCCAAGGCCGCCAAGAAGGCCGCCACCCAGCCGGATCCCGAGCCGGATCCAGGGCAGGGAGGGCTGTTCTAGCCCCCATTTCCACCCCCCCGGCCCTCGATTGACACCCCTCGGGGGCGGTCTTACATTGCCCGCCCTGTCCTGCCGGGCGGGGCCGCCGCCAGCGTCCGAGGGGACCCCCCGTGTCCGATCCCAGCCACTCCACGCCGCCTTCCGTCGATCAGCTCCCCGCACACGAGCTGGAGATCCTGGACTTCTGGCAGCGTGAAGGGATCTTCGCCGCCTCCCTGGAGAAGCCGGCACCGAAGGGCCCCTTCGTCTTCTTCGAGGGACCGCCGACGGCCAACAACGTGCCGCACATCGGCCACGCCCTCACGCGCGTCATGAAGGATCTGTACCCGCGCTTCCGCACCATGCGCGGCTACAAGGTCGCCCGGAAGGCCGGCTGGGACACCCACGGCCTGCCCGTGGAGATCGCGATCGAGAAGGAGCTGGGCTTCACGGACAAGAACGCGATCGAGGAGTACGGGATCGAGGCCTTCAACGAGAAGTGCTACCGCTCCGTGCGCCGCTACGAGCGGGAGTGGGTCACCGCCAGCGAACGCCTGGGTTTCTGGCTCGACTACGACAACGGCTACTTCACGTTCACCAACAAGTACGTGGAGTCGGTGTGGTGGATCCTCAGCCGCATGTTCGAGGAGGACATGCTGTACGAGGGCCACAAGGTCCTGCCCTACTGCCCCCTCTGCGGCACCACGCACAGCAGCCACGAGGTCGCGCAGGCCTACCAGGACGTCAAGGACCCGTCGGTCACCGTGGCGTTCAAGGTGCTGCCCGGTCAGAGCCGCAACGGCCACGACTTCGGCGACAACAGCTCCATCCTGGCCTGGACGACCACGCCCTGGACGCTGCCGTCGAACATGGCCACCTGCGCCCATCCGGAGAAGGCCTACGTGCTGGTGGAGTCGGCCGCCCAGCCCGGCCAGCACTACCTCATCGCCCGGGACATGGAGAAGCCCGTCGACGAGATCCAGCCGGACAACACGGTGCTGGATCTGCGCGAGCAGCCCGTCGTGGCCGAGTTCCTGGGCGCCGACCTGGAGGGCCTGCAGTACCAGCCCCTCTTCCAGTTCACCGGCGAGGGCACCGAAGCCGTCGACGAGCGCGGGCCCAACTGGCAGCTCACCGTCGACCCCTACGTCACCCTGGAGTCGGGCACCGGCATCGTGCATGTGGCCCCCGCCTTCGGTGAGGACGACCACCGCGTGGGCCTCAAGTACGGGCTGACGCTGTACTGCGCCATGACCCTGGGCGGCAAGTTCAAGGACCACGCGGGCCCCTACGCCGGGCTGTGGTTCAAGGACGCCGACGAGCCGATCCTCGCCGCCCTCAAGAAGCGCGGGCAGCTGGTCCGCTCGATCAAGTACGAGCACCCCTACCCACACTGCTGGCGCCACGACACGCCGCTGTACTACTTCGCCACCTCCTCCTGGTTCGTGCGCACCACGGCCATGAAGGAGCGCCTGATCTCCGGCAACCAGGAGATCGACTGGACCCCGTCCCACATCCGCGACGGGCGCTTCGGCAAGTGGCTGGAGGGCGTGGTCGACTGGGCCCTGAGCCGCAAGCGCTACTGGGGCACGCCCCTGCCGATCTGGCGCTGCACCGACTGCGGCCGGGTGGAGTGCATGGGCAGCTACTCCGCGCTGTTCGAGCGCGCCGGGCTCACCCCGCTGGACGACCTGTACGACCGCGACCAGTGGAACCCCCACCGGCCCTTCGTGGACGACATCGCCTTCCCCTGCACCACCTGCAGCGCGCCCATGCACCGGGTGACGGAGGTGATCGACTGCTGGTTCGACGCGGGCTCCATGCCCTTCGCCCAGCACCACTACCCCTTCGATCCCGTGGGCCGCGACCTGATCGACAGCGGCGACGCCTTCCCCGCGGACTTCATCTCCGAGGCCGTCGACCAGACGCGCGGCTGGTTCTACACGCTGCACGTCATCGCCACGTTCCTGAAGGACCAGCCGGCCTACAAGAGCGTCGTCGTCCTGGGCCACGTCCTGGACGAGGAGGGCAAGAAGATGTCGAAGTCGCGGGGCAACGTCGTCGCCCCCGACGTCATCATCGACCAGTTCGGCGCCGACGCCTTCCGCTGGTTCTTCTACCGCAGCGGCCCCACCACCCCGTCGCGCTTCGGCCCCAACGCGGTGCGGGAGAGCCTCAAGCCCTTCCTGCTGCCCCTGCTGAACTCCTGGAGCTTCTTCTCCATCTACGCCGGCATCGACGGCTTCCGCCCCACGGGCCCGGCCCCCGCCTTCGCCGACCGCGCCCCGCTGGACCGCTGGGTGCTCAGCCAGCTGCGCGACCTGGTCGCCCAGTTGACCGACGACCTGGAGAACAACCGCACGGACCCGGCCGCCCAGGGCGTGGAGTCCTTCGTGGACGCCCTCACCAACTGGTACATCCGCCGCTCCCGCCGCCGCTTCTGGAAGAGCGCCGCCGACGCCGACAAGGCCGCCGCCCACTGGACCCTGTACGAGGTCCTGGTGACGCTCAGCCAGATCCTGGCGCCCTTCACGCCCTTCCTGGCCGAGCGCATGCACCAGGACCTGGTCCGCGCCTTCGACGCCTCCGCCCCCAAGTCCGTGCACCTGGTCGACTGGCCCGAAGCCGCCGCCATGCCCCACGACGCCGACGTGCTCGCGCAGATGGAGGCCGCCCGCCGCGTCGTCTCCCTGGGCCACTCCGCCCGGCAGGCCAGCGCCATCGGCGTGCGCCAGCCCCTCGCCGCCGCCACCGTGGTCAGCGTGGACGACGCCCTGCTCTCGGCCCTGCGGGACCCCGAGACCCTGGCGATCGTGCAGGACGAGCTCAACGTGCGATCGGTGCGCTTCGCCGAGGACCGCGGCGCCTACGTCACCTACCAGGTCAAGCCCAACTTCAAGACCCTGGGCCGCCGCCTGGGCAAGCGGATGAAGCTCTGCGCCGCCGCCGTGGGCCAGCTGGACCCCGCCGCCACCGTGGCCACCTGGGAGGCCGAGGGGCGGATGACGCTGACCCTGAGCGACGGCGACGACGTCGAGCTGGCCGGGGACGACCTGGACGTGCGCATCCAGCAGCAGGAGGGCACCGCCTCCGCCTTCGACGAGGCCGCGCTGGTGGCCCTGGACACCCACCTGGACGAGGGCCTGCTCCGCGAGGGCCTGGCCCGGGAGGTCGTCAACCGCATCCAGGGCCTGCGCAAGCAGCAGGACCTGGACTACGACGACCGCATCACCGTGGTCTGGTCGGGCGGCGCCGAGCTGAGCCAGGCCCTGACCGAGCACGCCGACCTGGTGGCGGGCGAGGTGCTGGCCACGTCCTTCGCGTCGGGGGCGGCCGATTGGCAGCTCACGGAGACCCTGCGGGGCGAAGCCTTCTCGGTGGCGATCGCCGTGGTGCGCTCTTGATGAACGAAGACGCCAAGGACCCGGACGAGATCATCTTCCCGGGCGAGGAGCCCGACGAGGACGACGACGACGACGAGCCCCAGGAGGGCGAGGGGGCGATCGATCCCGACGAGATCGTGCTCCCCGGCGACGAGGCCGACGACTTCATCGCCTCCAGCGCCGGCACGAGCGAGAAGCCCATCGTCCTGGACGTGGGCCCGCGCCTGCCCGTGCGCCGCCGCGGCACCAGCGCCGCCACCAACGACCCGCTGCAGGCCTACATGAACGAGGTCAGCCAGTACTCGCTGCTGACCCCCGAGGAGGAGCGGGAGCTGGCCATCGCCTTCCGCGACGAGGGCGATCAGGAGGCTGCCTACAAGCTGGTCACCGCCAACCTGCGCCTGGTCGCCAAGATCGCCTTCAAGTACCGCCGCTTCTACCGCAACGTCCTGGACCTGATCCAGGAGGGCAACATCGGCCTGATGAAGGCCGTGCAGAAGTTCGATCCCTACCGGGAGGTGCGCCTGAGCACCTACGCCCGCTACTGGATCCAGGCCTACATCATGTACTTCCTGCTCGCGAACCACCGCATCGTGAAGGTGGGCACCACGCAGGCGAAGCGAAAGCTCTTCTACAACCTGTCCAAGGAGACCAAGCGCCTGCGCGACCTGGGCTTCGACCCCACCCCCCAGCGCATCGCCGAGAGCCTGGACGTCGACGTGAAGGACGTCGTGGAGATGCAGCAGCGCCTCTCCAAGCCCGACGCCTCCCTGGACGCGCCCCTGGGCGGCGACGACGACCGCACGCTGGGCACCACCCTGCCCTCCCCGGACGCCGGCCCCGAGGCCCCGGTCGAGTACCAGGAGATGATGAGCCTGGTCGGCGGAGCCATGCGCGCCTTCGGGGAGACATTGGTCAACGACCGGGAGGTCATGATCTGGAACCATCGGCTGATGGCGGAGGAGCCGGCGACGTTGCAGGACATCGGCGCCCACTTCGGGGTCACCCGGGAGCGAGCCCGCCAGATCGAGGCGAAGATCAAGAAGAAGCTGAAGGCCTACCTGCTGGAGAACCTGGGGACCGAAGTGGAGCTGAGCGTGGAGATGCTCGGCTGAGACAAGGACGATGAACGGGACCGAAGACATGTCGAGCACTCCCCCGGACGCCCCGAAGCCCGATCTGGACTCCGCGGAGTGGTACCTCAACCGCGAGCTCACGCTTCTGGACTTCAACCGGCGGGTGCTGGCCCAGGCCCTGGACACCAACCACCCGCTGCTGGAGCGCCTGCGCTTCCTGTCGATCTGCTGCTCCAACCTGGACGAGTTCTTCGAGGTCCGCTTCGCGGGCGTCAAGCAGCTGGTCCAGGCCGGCACCCCCCGGGCCGAGGCCGACGGGCTGACCGCGCGGGAGCTGGAAGAGCTGGTCTCCAGCTCCGCCCACGAGCTGGTCCAGGAGCAGTACCGCATCCTCAGCGAGGAGCTCCTGCCGGCCCTGGAGGAGGAGGGGATCCGCGTCCTGCGCCGCGGCGTCTGGACGGCCACGCAGCAGGCCTGGGCCCGCGACTACTTCGTCACGCAGGTCCTGCCGGTGCTCTCGCCCGTGGCCCTGGACCCCGGCCACCCCTTCCCGGCCATCCTCAACAAGAGCCTCAACTTCGTGGTCAGCCTGGAGGGCACCGACGACTTCGGCCGCCAGGCGGGCATCGCCATCGTGCAGGTGCCGCGCGCCCTGCCGCGCCTGATCCGCGTGTCCCCGGGCATCGGCGGGGACGACGACTTCGTCATGCTGTCGGCGATCATCCACGCCAACGTCGGCGCCCTCTTCCCCGGCATCACGGTCAAGGGGACCTACCAGTTCCGCATCACCCGCAACTCCGACCTGTGGGTGGACGAGGAGGAGTCCGAGGACCTGATGGCCGCCCTGCAGGGCGAGCTGAGCAGCCGGCGCTACGGCGACGCCGTGCGGCTGGAGGTGGCCGACACCTGCCCGGACGCGGCCGCGCAGTTCCTGCTGCGCAAGGAGGGGCTGACCGAGTCGGACCTCTACCAGGTCAACGGCCCGGTCAACCTGCACCGGCTCAGCGCGCTCTGCGACGAGGTGGACCGACCGGACCTGAAGTTCCCGCCCTTCCTGCCGGGCAACCCCGTGGCGGACCGGGGCGACAGCCTGCTGTTCGACGTGCTCAACGAGCGGGACATCCTCCTGCACCACCCCTACGAGACCTTCGTCCCGGTGATCGAGCTCCTGCAGGAGGCCGCCGCCGACCCCGAGGTCCTGGCCATCAAGGCCACGCTGTACCGCACCGGCGCCCACTCCCCCATCGCCACCGCCCTGGTGGAGGCCGCCGCCAAGGGCAAGGAGGTCACGGTCCTGGTGGAGCTGCGCGCCCGCTTCGACGAGGCCGCCAACATCTCGCTGGCCAACCGCCTGGCCGCGGCCGGCGCCAACGTCGTGTACGGGGTGCTGGGGTACAAGGCGCACGCCAAGATGCTGCTGATCGTGCGCCGCGAGGACGGCCGCCTGCGCCGCTACGTGCACCTGGGCACCGGCAACTACCACGCTGGCAACGCCCGGCTGTACACCGACTTCTCGTACATGACCGCCGACCCAGCCATCTGCCGTGACGTGCACGAGGTCTTCATGCAGCTGACCGGCGTGGGGCAGGCCGCCGATCTGGAGCGCTTGCTGCAGTCGCCCTTCACGCTGCAGCCCACGCTGCTCAAGCTGATCGAGCAGGAGGCCGAGGCCGCGAAGGAGGGACGACCCGCCCGCATCCTGGCCCGGATGAACTCACTGGTGGACAAGAAGATCATCCGCGCGCTGTACAAGGCGTCCCGGGCGGGCGTGGAGATCGACCTCATCGTCCGCGGCGTCTGCTGCCTGCGGGCGGGAGTCCCGGGCGTGAGCGAGACCATCCGCGTGCGTTCGATCATCGGCCGCTTCCTGGAGCACAGCCGGGTCTTCCTCTTCCACGCCGGCGGCACGAACCGCCTGTTCCTGAGCTCCGCCGACTGGATGCCCCGCAACCTCTACCGCCGGGTGGAGATCGCGGTGCCGATCGAGGCGCCGTTGCTCAAGAAGCGCGTCATCGACGAGGGGCTGGACTGGTGCATGCAGGACAACCAGCAGGCCTGGGAACAGGGCCCCGATGGCACATGGCTCCGCTGCCAGCCAGGTCGGAAGAAGCCGCGGCCGGTGCAGAAAAGGCTGCTCGCAAAGCTGGCGTCGCTGTCTTGACCTTGCTGCCCGGGCCCAGTGCGTGTAGGTAGCCCGCGTGGAAATCCAACCTGAGGCCCCCGCAGAAGAGCAAACCGACGTCCTCGAGTTTCGAGGGCTGCGCCTGGACCCGTTCCAGAAGGAGGCGGTCGAGCACGTCCGCGCGGGCCGCTCGGTCCTGGTCTCGGCCCCCACGGGCACCGGCAAGACGATCATCGCGGACTACATCGTCGACAAGGCGCTGGGTGAGAACAAGGAGGTCATCTACACGGCCCCCATCAAGGCCCTGTCCAACCAGAAGTACCGCGACTACTGCCGCCTGCACGGAGCGGAGAACGTCGGCCTGATCACCGGCGACCTGGTCATCAACCGCGACGCGCCCCTGCGGATCATGACCACGGAGATCCTCCGGAACATGCTCTTGCAGGGGGAGGAGCTCCCGCACCTCGCCTACGTGATCGTGGACGAGATCCACTTCCTGGACGACCCCAAGCGCGGCACCGTCTGGGAAGAGGTGCTGATCTACCTGCCCCACCGGGTCAAGATCCTGGGCCTGTCGGCCACCCTCGCCAACATCGACGAGTTCGCTGAGTGGCTGAGCTTCGTGCGCGAGGAGGACGTCCCGGTCGTCATCGAAGAGACCCGCCACGTCCCCCTGAGCATCTTCCTGGCCAACAAGGACGCCGGCATCTGCGACATCGAGCGCTACGGCCACATGCATGCGCGCTGGCAGACCATCGCCAGCAAGGCCATGAAGGCGGAGGCGGCGGCCAAGAAGGCCGACGGCGGCGGTCGACGGCGCGGCGGACGCCCCCGCAAGCTGCGGCTGCCCGGCGCCCGGGAGACGAAGCACTGGGAGCTGATCCGGATGCTGGGCTCGGACCACCAGCCCTTCCTGTACTTCGCCTTCTCGCGGAAGATGACCGAGCAGTTCGCGCGGGAGCTCGCCCGGAAGTGCCCCGACGAGGGCTTCACGACGGACGAGGAGAAGGTCCTCATCAAGGCCCGCATCGACCAGTTCGATGAGGAGTTCGAGAAGGTCATGACCTCCGAGCAGGAGCGCATGTACCTCAAGGGCATCGCGTTCCACCACGCCGGCGCGCACGTGGGGCTCAAGGCCTTCGTGGAGGAGCTGTACGAGCAGCGGATGATCAAGGTGCTGTACTGCACTTCGACCTTCGCGCTGGGCATCAACATGCCCGCCCGCACGGTCTGCTTCCAGGCGCTACGCAAGTTCAACGGCTCCACCGTGCTGCCCCTGACCGTGCGTCAGTTCATGCAGAAGGCCGGGCGCGCCGGGCGCCGCGGCATCGACGACGTGGGCTACGTGGTCATCCTGGAGGAGTTCGAGGACTTCGATCAGGACCGCGAACACATCGTCGAGTACATCGCCGGCCGCCACGAGAAGGTGACGTCGGCGTTCAACCTGTCCTTCAACTCGGTGGTCAACCTCCTGGAGCGGCACGACCGCGACCTGGACGCCATCCGCACCGTCATCGACCGCAGCTTCCTCAACTTCGGCTACGTGCAGCGCAGCCGCAAGGACGACAAGCGGGTCAAGGACATGGCGCGGGCCCTGGCCACCGACGGATGGGATCCGGAGGATCCCGAGGCCGGGCCGCCGCCACGCAAGTTCCAGGGCCGCGCCCAGCGCTACAAGAAGCTCGCGCGCTCGGCCAGCAAGGACCAGGCCCGCGTGTTCAACGGCTTCATGGCCAAGGTCGAGGTCCTCAAGAACATCGGCTACCTGGACGACGACCTCCAGTTCAACGCCGGCGCTCGGGTGCTGCAGCACCTGCAGATCGAGGAGATCTTCTCCACGGAGCTGGTGGTCTCGGGCCTGCTGGACAGCCTGGAGCCGGCCTACGTGTTCGCCGCCTTCTGCGTGCTGTGCAACTCCTTCCCCCGCTCGGTCACCGTGCGCGAGCAGCCCCGCGGGGAGATGAAGCGCCTGGCCCGCGAGCTGCGCAGCATCCGCTTTGGCGATGTGGTGCGGAGCACGGAGAAGTCCACCGGCCTGCAGGTGACCTTCACGCCGGAGATGATCCCCTTCGGCAAGGGCTGGTACGAGGGCAAGACCCTGCAGGAGCTGATGCTCATGCTGGAGGCGGGCACCGACGTGTCCGGCGATCTGGTCTCCGCCTTCCGCCGCGCCAAGGACATGGCCTCGCAGATGAAACGCGTCTTCGCCGAGGACCCGTGGATGAGCGAGAAGCTGCGCGACATCCTCAAGACGGTCTCCCGCGACGAAGTCGAAGTCGTCGACTGAACGGCCGTGAGGGTCCTGGCGCTCCACGGCCTGCCCACGTCTCCGCGCTTGTTCGAGCGGCTGGAGCTGCCGGCGGCTTGGAGCCTGGACGCCCCGCCGGTGCCGGGTCTGGGCGAGGACGGGACCCCCTCGGACTGGAGCCTGGCCGGCTGCGTGCAGTCGCTGCGGGCGCGGGCCGAGCACGCCGACATCCTGGTAGGCCACGATCTGGGCGGGGTGCTGGCCGCCATGCTCGCCCAGCCGGGCCAGGCCGTGGTGCTCTCCGGCACGGCCCTGGGCGCCTACTGGCTGCCCATCAACGCCACCGCCCTCCCGATCCTGGAGCGCTACTTCTACCGACGCCACGCCGGCAAGCGCTTCCTGAGCCGCGGCTGCCTGCCCGAGCACGCGCCGGGCCTGCTGGAGGCCTTCGGCGAGCACGGCCCGGACTGGGCTGACCGCATGCGCCGCATCGCCTGGGCCATGCGCCCTCCCCTCTTCACCGCCGTGCGTCTGCGCGCCTGCGGGGTGCGCCTGGCCTGGGGGCGGCAGGATCCCTGGTACCCGGGCTGGGTGGCCCGCACCCTGGAGCGCACCACCGGCGGGCGACTGACCTGGCTGGAGTCGGGGCACTTCGCACCCTGGGAGGATCCGGCCGGCTTCGCCGCCGTGGTGACCGGGCAGGCCCTGGTGGATTAGCGGCTGCGTCGACGGCCTGCGATACTCCCGCTGTGCGCCGAATCTTCGCCCGCAGCCGCCTGGTCGCCCCCTTCCTGCTCAGCGAGCGGGGAGCGCTGTGGCTCGCCCGGGACCTGCGGGGGGCCGGTGGAGAGGCCGGCCTGGGGGAGGGGCCTCGCCGCAGCCGACGCAGCCTGAGCGGCGCGCTCTCAAACATCGATCTGGACAGCGTGGCCCTCAGCGCCGTCGAGGGCCAAGGCGTCTCGTTGGAAGGCGGCACCGCGGTCAGCAGCACCTGGAGCCGCTGCCAGCTCGCCGGAGCCACGCTGCAGGGCGTCGACGCGGCGGACAGCACCTGGGAGGTGGTGGACCTGAGCGGAGCGGTCCTGCGGGACCTGCAGGCGCCCCGGGCGCGCTTCTCGCTCACCTCCTTCCGGGACGCCCAGCTCAGCGGCTGCGATCTGAGCGGCGCCACCTTCGTGCTCTGCGACTTCACCGGAGCGGACCTGCAGGGCACCGACCTGCGCGGCGCCCGCCTGGTGGGCTGCGAGGTGGAGGACGCCACGCTCAAGGACGTCCAGCTGGACGGCGCCGACCTGGGGGGAACCAGCTTCCAGCGCAGCGTCTTTGAGGGCGTGACCCTGGGCGACGCGCTCCTGGCCGGCACCGACCTGCGGGGCGTCCTGGGGCTGGCGGAGCCGGATCGGCTGAAGGCGGCCGGGGCTCGCGTGGGCGGCGGCGGCCTGCTCCGAATCTGGGCCCGGATCCTGGGCGACAGCCCGGGCGCTCACCGCCGCGCGCTGCAAGCCACGTCGGCCACCTGGGCGGCCCTGGCGATCCTCGTGCCGTTGCTGTTCTTCGGCCGCGCGATCCTCTGGCCCATCAACCCCGACGCGGCGCCCGGGGAAGAGCCCCACGGCGAGCCCCAGGACGAGCCAGAGCCCCAGGACGAGCCAGAGCCCCAGGACGAGCCAGAGCCCCAGGACGAGCCGGACGCAGAGTAGAGGGCGCGGAGCCCGGCTGGGACCGGGGCGCAGTCCGGGGCGCTGCGTCGGGCTGCGGTTCAGGCCCAGGAGCTCGAAGCACTCCCCCGGGCCTCACCGACTGAGCCGGAGCGATCACGCCGGCCAGAACGAGAAACGGCGGAGCCGGTTTCCCGACTCCGCCGTCTCAGAGCGCGTGCGCTCGGACGCTACTAGCCGCCGAACGTGATCACGAATCGGGCGAACCCGAAGTAGTCACCCTGCATGTCGGCACCTTCGTAGGTGTTGACCGCGGGATCCTTCGCGATGACGAAGTAGAAGTAGTAGTCCGAGTTGATGCTCGGGGGGTTGGAGACGCCGTCGATGCCCGAGGCCGCGGCCAGCGTGTTGCTGGACTCGGCGCCGTTGACGAGGCCGACGTGGGTGAAGTCGGCACCGTAGGTGTCGAGGGCCCACTGGGCGTTGCCAGTGGCGCTCAGGTCGACCTGACCCGTGGCGCTGCCGTCGTAGCCGGCGGCCTGCTGGGTGTTCTCGTCCATCGTGGCGATGTTGAGGAAGTCACCGTAGTTGCGAATCCCGTCCGCGTTCTCCCAGTACCCCGGGTCGGACCCGAAGTTGTGGAGCATGGCCATGCCCATGGAGATGTTGTTGGCCTCGAGGAAGGCGGGGTCGCAGTCGTCGGGGTTCTTGGCGGGGTTGCTGATGTCGACCGCGGAGTCGGGGTCGAAGGTCATCAGGCCGGTGCAGTTGTCGCAGCCGGGGGCCGAGCCGAAGCCGTAGTCGCCGACGCCATCCACCGAGATGCGCTGGTTGCAGGTGACCTCACCCGTGCCGGCGGCCGTGTCGACCAGCAGGTAGGTGAAGAAGAATTCACCCTGCAGCTGGTAGCCGTCGGGCTCGACCGAGTCGTCGTCGTCCGAGGAGTCGTCATCGTCGACCGAGTCGTCGTCGTCCGAGGAGTCGTCGTCGTCCGTCACGACCGAGTCGTC
>CALCXL010000900.1 GCA_937907595.1 uncultured Pseudomonadota bacterium | reverse complement strand
GACCCCGGCGGCGACGCCGAGCCCACCGTCATCCAGCCCAAGAGCCAGCTCTTCGTGGCCCTCAACGTGACCTGGCCGCTGTCCCCCTCGGTCATCACCCTGGCCAGCGCGGGCGCCCGCAACATCGACGCGGCCGAGGCGCAGCTCCGCGTGAACCGCGAGCAGATCGTCTACGGCGTGGTGCAGGCCTACGCCGGCGCCTACCAGGCCCAGGAGAGCATCGCCGTGCTGCTGCAGCAGGTGGAGCTGGCCGCCGCGCACCGCAAGGACACCGAGGCGCTGTTCCGGGCCGGCATGGTCACGAAGGATCTGGTGCTGCGGGCGGGGGTGGAAGAGCAGAAGATCATCCTGCAGCTCAAGCAGCTCCAGCAGCAGCACCGCACCCTGCGCCGCGCCGTCGGCGTGCTGATGGGCACGGGCATGAAGGGCGTCGGCCGCCTCTCGCCCCTGCCGGAGGTCGTCGTGGACCCCCAGGCGGACGCGCGGGACTGGGCCGGGGAGGCGGCGGAGAAGCGCCCCGAGCTCAAGCAGGCCGAGGCCATGGCCCTCGCCGCCAAGAACATGCAGATCGACTCCGCCCTGCAGTTCCTGCCCCAGGTGGCGCTGTCGGGCTCCTACAACTGGACCGACCAGAGCGCGGGCTTCGACGGCAAGCAGGACAGCTGGTGGATCGGGATCGGCGCGTCGCTGCCCATCTGGGACGGCGGCATCAAGATCCACAAGGCCCGCATCGCCGCGTCGCAGCGCCGCCAGGCCGTCGCCAACATCCAGAACCAGCAGATGATGATCGAGCAGGAAGCCCAGGACGCCTACGACCAGTGGCAGTCGGCCCGGGAGGCGCTGCCGGTGGCCGAGCTGGAGCAGCAGATGGCGGCGGAGGCCTACCGCCTGTCCGAGGTCCGCTACCGCGCCGGCACCGCCCGGCAGATCGAGATCCTGGACGCCCGCGCGGTGCTGCAGGGCAGCGAGCTCTCCCTCCTGCAGACCCGGGTGGCCGAGCGCGTGGCCGGCGCCGCCCTGCTCAAGGCCGCCGGACAGGTCCGCATGTGGGCCAGCAAGCTCTGAGCGCGGGTCAGGCGTGACGGGAGCCCCGAGGTGAGCGCTTACCGACAGGTTCAGCGGGGCCTGGGCCTCTTCGCGCTGATGCAGGCCGTGGCGCTGGTGGGGCCGGACCGGTTGAGCCTGGGCCTGAGCGCGGCGAGCGCGGCCTTGCTGGGCCTGTTGCTGGCGCTGCACGTGCGCGTCCTGCCCCCGAGCGGGGCGCGGGTCCTGCTGATCGGGGCGGGGTTGGCCCTGGTGGGACTCGCCGGTGCCGAAGGGGCGATGGCGGTCGATCGCCTGCCCTGGTGGGAGGCCCTGGAGCCGCTGCAGCAGCGACGCCTCCGAGCCGCGATGCTCCTGCTGGGCCCCCTGGACGTGGCCGGCCTGGCCATCCTGGCGCGCATCGCCAGCGCCCGGCCCGGCGATCGCCTCCCCGAGCACCCCGGCCTGCTGGGCCTGCTGGGCCACCGCGGCCTGCGCGACCTGCTGCGCCCCCTGCCGTTCCTGCCCATGCGCAGCGACGTGGTCGACGTCGTCTACCTCAACTGGTTGGTGCCGGCCGAGGGCCTGCGTCCCCTGCTGCCCCCGCCGCTGCGCCTGCGCACGCTGGGCGACGGGGACCTGGCCGCGATCACGGTGTTGACCTACCGCCACGGGCACTTCGGCCCCCGCTTCCTGGGCCCGCTGCGCTGGCTGATGCCCTCACCGGTGCAGAGCAACTGGCGGCTCTATCTGCAGGACAGCGACGACGTCTACTTCCTGCACAGCCTGTTGGGCTCGACGGCGATGGCGCTGGGCGCGCGGCTGCTGAGCGACGGGCTGCCGGCGACGGCGCGGCCGGACATGCAATTGGAGCGGGTGGGCGGCCACACGGTGATCGTGGGCGGGCGGCCGGACCTCTTCGCGACGGTGGCCGAGGGGGAGCGGGAGCTGCCGGCTGACTGGGCTGCGCTCTTCGGCGACTGGACGGAGGCGGTGCGGGCGATGACGACGGCGGGCGGCGCGCAGGACGTCGACCCGGTCTGGGGTGCGGTGTTCCGAGCGGCCATCGACCTGCGCATCGCCCCGGCGAGCGTGCAGCCGGGGAAGGTCGTCGCCTGGCAGTCCCTGGCGCTGCGGCGGATCGTGGGGGAGGCGGAGCCCTTCGCCTTCGTGGTGCCGTCGGTGCGCTTCGACGCGCTCCGCGTCACGGCGTCGCGCACTCCTCGCTGATCCGATCGATGGCCTCCTGCTGGCCGGGGCGGCCGAGGTCGGGTTTGTCGACGGCGGCGAAGATGCGGAACTGATCGCCCAGGGGGACCGAGCAGAAGCCCGACTCCAGGTAACAAGGGACGTGCGAGGAGAAGCCGTTGGCGGCGACCTCTTCGCAGGACAGGTCGGGCGTGGCGTCGGCCAGGAAGCGCTCCTGCAGGCAGACCAGGACGTCGGCCAGGAAGGCCTGGGCCTCGGGGCCGGTGGTGGGGCGGGTCTCCAGGATGTAGCGGTCGGCGTACTTGGCGGCGAAGCCCAGGGGGTAGCCGTCCTCACCGCAGCCGGCGCCGTCGTTCAGCCGCGGGTCCATGCAGCGGTAGGGGCCGCCGGGGTCGACCTCGGGATCGGCGGCGTCCGAGGGGGTGCAAGGCTCCTCGTCTGCGGGCGCGGCGGGGCAGGCGACCAGGGCGGCGAAGGCGAGGAGGGGGAGGAGGCGCACGGTGGTGGGTTGTAGCACCGCGGGGTGGGGGGCTGAGGGG
>CALCXL010000899.1 GCA_937907595.1 uncultured Pseudomonadota bacterium | reverse complement strand
CCCCGGCGGTGGCGTTGCAGGTGCAGCCCCAATCGCCCTTGGCCCCGCCCGCCGCCTGCGTCCCGCCCTGCCCGCTGGGGTTGCAGCTGCAGCCGGTCCCCGGCGCGCCGGCGGCGCCGATGAGGTCGCCTCCGTGCCCGCCCGCCAGGGGCCCGGCCGTGCAGCCGTCGGCGCCTCCGCCTCCTCCTCCGCCGGCCACGAGCACCCGATCCGTCAGCGCCGCGCCGTTGAGGCGCAGGTCCGTCGCCCCGCCGCCGCTGCCGCCGCCGTACTGGGGGTAGGTGGTCTCGATGTACGAGATGCCGCCGCCGTTGTAACCGCCCGGCCGCTCGGGGCCGCTGTTGGAGTCGTCGACGCCCACCCCGCCCACGTAGACGTACAGCGTGTCGCCCGGGGTCACCGGCAGGGTGGCCTGCACCCGCCCGCCCCGCCCGCCGGCGATGGCCACGGGACCGGCTCCGCCCGCGGCGCCGCTGGCGTCCACGTCGACGAAGAAGACGTTGGCGGGCACCACCAGCTCCTGCACCGTGCCGGTGTACGCGTAGGTGAACGTGGTCTGCGTGGGGGTGTACACGCAGTCCCAGGCCAGGCCAGGCAGGTAGCCGGGGTCGCAGAGGCACTGGACCACGCCGGTGGAGTCGTCGCAGACCCCGTTGGGCTCGCACAGCCCGGTCAGGCAGGTCTCGTTCAGCAGGCAGACGCCGTTGCCATCGTCGTGGAAGCCGGGCGCGCAGTCCTCGCAGGTGGCGCCGGCGTAGCCGTCGTCGCAGGCGCAAGCGATGACGCCGCCGGTGTCGTCGCAGGCGCCCTGGACGCAGACGTTGTCCGTGATGCAGGAGGCGTCGACGGCGCAGGCTCCGGTCGCGTCGACGTGGTAGCCGCCGTCGCAGGACTCTCAGTAGTCCCCGGTGTAGCCCGGGTTGCAGGTGCAGGCGATGACCCCGTCGGTGTCGTCGCAGGCCCCCGCGTCGGCGCCCGAGCAGGTGCTGTCCAGGCACTGCCAGTCCAGGTCGCAGCCGCCCAGGGTGTCGTCGTGCCAGCCGGCCGCGCAGTCCTCGCAGGTGGCCCCGGCCCAGCCCGGCTCGCAGGCGCAGGAGATGACGCCGCCGGTGTCGTCGCACGCGCCCTGGATGCAGACGTTGTCGGTCAGGCAGGAGGCGTCGACGGCGCAGGCCCCGGTGGCGTCGGGGTGGTAGCCGGTGTCGCAGACCTCGCAGTCGTCGCCGGCGTACCCGGGGTTGCAGGTGCAGGAGACGACGCCGCCCGTGTCGTCGCAGGACCCGGCCGCCGCGCCCGAGCACGATGCGGTCGTGCACTCCTGGTTCAGGGCGCAGCCCCCGACGCCGTCGTCGTGAAAGCCCGCGGCGCAGGTGTCGCATGTGTCGCCCGCCCAGCCGGGCTCGCAGCCGCAGGAGATCACGCCGCCGGTGTCGTCGCAGGTGCCCTGGACGCAGGGGTCGTCGGTGGCGCAGTCGGCATCGACCACGCAGGTCCCGGTGGCGTCGACGTGGAAGCCGACGTCGCAGGCCTCGCAGGCGTCGCCGGTGTAGCCCGGGCTGCAGGTGCAGGAGACGACGCCGTCGGTGTCATCGCACACCCCGGCGTCGGCGCCCGAGCAGGAGTTGGGCAGGCACTCCTGGTCCAGGGCGCAGCCGCCGTTGCCGTCGTCGTGCCAACCGGCGTCGCAGGCGTCGCAGGCGACCCCGTCCCAGCCGGGCTCGCAGGCGCAGGAGATCACGCCGCCGGTGTCGTCGCAGGCGCCGTGCAGGCAGGGGTCGTCGGTGGCGCAGTCGGCGTCGACCACGCAGGCCCCGGTGGCGTCGACGTGGAAGCCGACGTCGCAGGTGGCGCAGTGCTCGCCGGAGTAGCCGGGGTTGCAGGTGCAGGTCACCACGCCGTCGGTGTCGTCGCAGGCGCCGGCGTCGTCGCCGGAGCAGGACGTCCCCAGGCACTCCTGGTCCAGGGCGCAGCCGCCGTCGCCGTCGTCGTGCCACCCCGCGGCGCAGGCCCTGCAGTCCTCCCCGTCCCAGCCGGGGTCGCAGTCGCAGGTGAGCACGCCGCCGGTGTCGTCGCAGGCGCCGTTGAGGCAGGGGTCGTCGGTGGCGCAGGAGGCGTCGACGACGCAGGCGTCGGTGGCGTCGCGGTGGAAGCCGACCTCGCAGGTGGAGCAGTCGTCCCCGGCGTAGCCCTCCTCGCAGGCGCAGGTCGCGTCGACCTCGTCGCAGGTGCCGTGTCCGGCGCAGGTCACCGCGGCGCAGGCGTCCACCGGCGGATCCTCGGCCTGCTGGGGGTCCAGGCAGGCGGTGAGGCCCAGGACGCAGAGGGCGAGCAGGAGGAGGCGAAGGATGGGCTGCAAGGCGGGCTCCGGGGAGGCGAGGCACAACGACGTGCCGGCGCCTCAAAGGCTAACACCGCCCCGGCTACTCCGGCTTCGGCGGCGCCCGCCGGTCCTCCTGCCAGGAGTCGCCCTGCACCCGGCCCACCGTGGCCGTCAGCACCGAGAAGTGCTCCACCCCGTCGATGCCCAGCAGCGTGTGCGCCAGGTCGTCGTACCAGGCGCCCATGCAGGTCATGCCCAAGCCCAGGCCGGTCGCCGCCAGCCAGGCGTTCTCGCAGACGTGGCCCACGTCCCACCAGACGTAGCGGTAGGCGCGCTCGTAGTACTTGCGGCGGCAGCGCTCCAGCACCGCGGTCCAGAAGAGGTTCACGCCGGCGTGACGGCACATGCCCTGGTCCAGCAGGGCGGTCGTCGCCTCCTCGGCGAGGTCGCCGTCGCGCAGCCGCTCCAGCGCCCAGCCGCGCACGTCCAGGTGGTAGAGGCCGGGCGCCAGCCCCTCGACCCGGTGGACCGTCAGGTAGGTCTCGATGGGGTACAGCGCCCCGGCCGAGGGTGCCGTGCGCAGCTGGTAGTCGCCCGCGTCCGCCGTGATGCCCGACGCCGCCCAGAGCAGCACGTTCAGCTCGTTGAGCGTCATGGGCGTGTCCAGGAAGTTGCGGCGGGACCTCCGCTCGCCCAGGGCCTGCCACAGCGACGGGCCCTCGGGGAAGGTGGGGGTCCCCAGGGCGACGCGGGGCTTCCCGGGGTAGGTCAGGTAGGTCTCGGGGCGCTGGTCCCGGTCGTAGGACCGGTCCTTCCAGCCCTCGTCCATCTCGGCGGGCGAGTAGGAGGTGGCCTGCATGAACTCGTCGCAGATCCGCTGCCAGTCGGGGTGCATGGTCGGTCCAAGGAGAGACCCCGGCCGGAGCCGGGGCGGGGGGAAGAAGCTCGCTCTCAGAACTCGTGAGTGAATCGGGGCCGAAGGCGAGAGCGGGGAGGACAAGCCATCGGGCCGCGCGGGAAGGCGTGGCGTGGCCGGCCACGCGAGCCGAGCGGGCGGTTCGAGGGCGCAGTCATCGTCGTTCGTAGCCCGGCATCCGATTTGCTCACGAGTTCTCAGTAGGTCGGCGCCGCATCACGGCAGCACCTGATCCCAATTCACCCCCAGTCGAAGGTCATGTTGAAGACCGACCGATCGGTGACCGTGTGCTCGGGCTCGGTGAAGAAGCAGGAGCCGCGGCCGATGACCTCGTCGGTGGCCGACTCGGGCGAGTTGCGGGGGTTGTCCAGGACCGCGCCGTCGGCGTCCTCGTACAGGCCGTACTCGTCGTAGACCCACTCGTAGACGTTGCCCGCCAGGTTCAGCACGCCCTCCACCGACTGGCCGTCCTCGAACCAGTGCACGGGCTCGACGTAGCCGGTGCCCACCGACGGGATGTTCACCAGGTTGGAGGCGAAGTCCTCGTTGCCCCAGGGGTGCAGGCGCTTGTCGGGGCCGGGGCCGTTGGCGGCGCGCTCCCACTCGGCCTCGGTGCAGAGCCGGGCGCCC
>CALCXL010000898.1 GCA_937907595.1 uncultured Pseudomonadota bacterium | reverse complement strand
TGGCTCAGGTGGAGGTCGCCCGCGCGCGGCCGTCCACCGAGCGGCTCCCCCCGGCCCCCGCCGGCAGCGGCTGGACCGTGCAGTTGGCGGCCTACCCCACGGAGGAGGAGGCGGCGGAGCTGATCCGCGACGTTCGACGCCGTGGCTTCGAGGCCTTCCACCAGCGCGCCGACGTGGCCGGCAAGACGTGGCACCGCGTTCGCGTGGGGCTGCACCCCGACAAGGCGGGCGCCGAAGCCGCCGCCCGCACCCTGGCCTCCAGCAGCCCCTACGATCCCTTCGTCACCCGCCACCCGTGAGCCCATGCGACGTGTAGACAAGCCCTGGGGGCACGAGATCATCTGGTCCGACACCGACCTCTACGTCGGCAAGATCCTGGTCGTGCGGGCGGGGCATCGCCTCAGCCTGCAGTATCACCTGCAGAAGGACGAGTCCTTCCTCATCGACGAGGGGGAGGTGGAGCTCAGCCTGGACGACGAGCACGGCGACCTGCAGCTCCACCGACTCGGCGCCGGAGACGCGGTGCGCATCCTCCCGGGCCGCCGCCACCGGCTCCGGGCGATCACCGACTGTCGGGTGCTGGAGGTCTCCACCCCCCACCTGGACGACGTGGTGCGCGTCTCCGACGACTTCGGGAGGGTCGAAGGTTGACCCCGAGCGTGCGCCGTCGGCTCGCATGGTTCGCCGTGCTGCTGGGCCTGCTCGCCCTGAGCCTGGCCCTGCGCCTGCCCGGTCTGGAAGCCAAGCCGCTGCACAGCGACGAGGGCGTCAACGGCTGGTTCACGCTGCGGCTGTACTGGTGGAACGTCTACCGCTACCAGCCCAGCGACTACCACGGCCCCTTCCTCTACTACGTCAACCTGATCTTCTTCCAGCTCCTGGGCCCCACGGATCGGGCGCTGAGGATGGGCACCGTGCTCGGCGGGTCGGTGGCCATCCTCGCGCTGCTCCCCGCGCGCCGGTGGCTGGGCCTTGCGGGCACCGCGGTCATTGGCCTGCTCCTGGCCGTGGCGCCGGTGATGGTCTACTTCTCGCGCACCAACATCCACGAGGTCTACCTGGTGCTGTTCACGGCGCTGTGGGCCGCGTCCCTCGCCCGCTTCGCCCAGGCCCCGTCGATCCGCTGGGGCGCGCTGGCGGGGCTGTCCGCGCTCCTCTGCTTCGCCAACAAGGAGACGGCGATCCTGACGACCGGCTCCCTGGGCCTGGCCGCGGCCGCCTCCTGGCTGCTGGGCAAGCCCTCGACGGACCCCCGGGACCCCGACCTCTTCGGGGGCCGCGGCCGCGTCGCCGCCTTGCGCGCCTGGACCCTGGAGCAGCCCCTGGCCTGGGTGGCCGGCCTGGCGATCTTCGCCGTGGTCCTGGTCCTGCTCTTCTCGTCCTTCTTCACCTACTGGTACGGCGTGAGCGGCTTCTTCCGGGCCTTCACCCCCTGGCTGGAGCACGGCTCGTCGGGCCGCAACCAGGGCAAGCCTTTCGGCTACTTCTTCGACGTCATGCTGCGCAGCGAGGGATGGGCGCTCTGGGCGGCCCTGCTGCCCGCGCTTTGGGCCCTGGTCCGTCGGCACCGCCTCGGCATCGCCCTGGTGGTCTGGGCCGGCGTCGCCTTCCTGGTCTACTCCTCCATCCCCTACAAGACGCCCTGGTGCGTGCTCAACATCGACCTGCCCATCTTCCTGCTGTGCGGCTGGGGGGCCCAGCAGGGCTGGCTCTGGCTGACCGCCGCCGGCCGGACCCGCAGCCTCGCCGCGCTGGGGATCGTGGCGATGGTGGCGCCGCTCACCGCGCTGCCCGGGCTCTGGTCGGAGACCCGGGAGGTCAGCGCGGACGGCTACGACGACTCCAAGATCCCCTACGTCTACGTGCAGACCGTGCGCGGGCTCTTCGACATGATGAGCGACCACCTGGGCGTGGGCGCCGTTGCCACCGACGACGGCCTGGGGCCCCGCGTGATCAACCTGGAGGCCAAGAACCCGGCCCGCTGGTACGTCATCACGCGCGGCTGGGACCACCAGCGCACGGAGTACACCACCAAGCCCCCCTCCGCCGAGGACATCGCCGACGCAGACATCGTGGTGGCCACCGGCAAGGGCGAGCGCAAGACCCGCGAGCGCGTGCAGGAGTCCGACGGGGTCTGGCACAAGGAGACCTACCCCCTGCGGCCGGGGTGGCGCATCTCCGCCTGGTACCGGCAGCCCCTCTGGGACGCCTACCAGGAGGCGGGCGGCCGCGAGGCCTGGGCCTGGCCCGTCGCCGAGTCCGATCGCGTGCATCGCCCGCCCAAACCGAAGCGATATCGACCCAAGAGTGAACGGTAGTTTCGGGGAGGCGTCGGCCGAACCCGACCTCATCGGTCGCCAGGCGGATCCGCTTGAGAAAAGAAAAGGGTTGACGCGGCCGTTTCTTACCTGGACGATGAGTCTAGTCTGCGCCGTACTTCACACTGAAGGCGGCGTTTGATCTCATGATGAGATCGAGACGCGATCGGAGTGGAGTCATGGACGACTCAGCAACCGACGCGCTGGCTTGTCGGGGCACAATGCGCCCACGTCGGGGAGGACGTGACGCCTTGAGGTCCTCAGCCGGCCCGCTGGTCAGGACCGCCGCACGGGGTGATCGCGGCGGCGCCTGCCGAACGAACCCACGGGGAGGGACCGCGTGTACATCGTTCTGATCGATCGCAAGAAGGACTCGCCGGTCCTCGAGCAGTGGCTGAGGGAGCGCTGCGAGGGCGACGACGAGCTGGTCGTGCTCGACCGCGACGTGGTCGCCGCCCAGCTCCTGCGCAGCGACTCCCCCCCGGATCTGGTGGTGCGCAACGGGGTGGAGGCCTTCGACACGTCGTACCTGCTCAGCGTGGCCGCGGAGAGCGCAGGGGACCTGCCTCCGGTGGTGATCCTCTGCGACGCCGCGGGGGAGCAGAAGGTCCGCGACCTGGGCGAGCCGGCCTTCCGCACGGTCCGGTACCCCGTCTCCCGCGAGCGCTTCCACAAGGCCCTGGACCTGCTGCTGACCACGGACGACGGGGAGGTCGGCCTGTCCTTCGGTCCCGAGTCGCCGCGCCCGGAGCTGCACTTCGGCTACCTGGTGGGGGAGAGCACCCCCATGCTGCGGCTCTACCGCATGCTGGAGCGCGTCGCGCGGACCAACACCACCTGCCTGATCACGGGCGAGTCCGGCACCGGCAAGGAGAACGCCGCGTCGACCATCCACTCGCTCTCGCCCCGGACGGATCAGGCCAACGTGCCCGTCAACTGCGGCGCGATCCCCTCCGAGCTGGTGGAGTCCCACTTCTTTGGCCACAAGCGCGGCGCCTTCACCGGGGCGGTGAGCGACCGCGATGGCGTGTTCGTGGCGGCGGACCGGGGCACCCTGTTCCTGGACGAGGTCGGGGAGCTGGAGCTGGCCATGCAGGTCAAGCTCCTGCGGGTGCTGCAGACCGGCGACGTGCAGCCCGTCGGCTCCTCCAAGACCCAGAAGACCGACGTGCGCATCGTGGCCGCGACCAACCGCGATCTGGACCAGGAGATGGCGGACGGCAACTTCCGCGAGGACCTCTTCTACCGCCTGGCCGTCATCCCGATCCGCATGCCGCCCCTGCGCGAGCGGAGCGACGACATCCCCCTGCTGGTGCGCCACTTCGCTGACGTCTTCAACGCGCGCACCGACTTCCCCGTGCGCGGCATCAGCCGCACGGGCATGGACGGGCTCTGCGCCTACGAGTGGCCCGGCAACGTGCGGGAGCTTCGCGCGGTGCTGGAGCGCATGATCGTGCTGGCGGAGGAGGAGGTCCTCGGCGTGGACGATCTGCCGGCGAAGGTGCGCGCGGCGGTGGGGCTGGAGTCCGACGAGCCCATCGATCCCTGGGCGTCGCCGGCCCTGCCCGAGGGCGGCTTGAAGCTGGCCGAGGCCGTGGACCACTACGAGACCAACCTGATCCTGCAGGCCCTGGACCGCACGGGCTGGAACCGCAGCCAGGCGGCGAACCTGCTGTACATGAACCGCACGACGCTGGTGGAGAAGCTCAAGAAGAAGGGCCTGTCTGCGCCCAGCCACGACAGCGGCCGCTCGTCCCGAACGACTTCGGGTCAGGCCAGCGACGAATCCGCCGATGAAGGGGAGGGTGACGCGGCTGGCGGCGGGCCTGATGGCTCCCTCGCGCACGCTGCCGGCAGGTAAGGAGATCCTCTTGCGAGCGATGCTCGCCATCGTGGCCCTCTGCCTCTTGGGGTGGATCGGGCCCGCCGACGCGCAGCAGCCGGCGGCGGCCGAGGCGAAGGGCAGCCCCAGCGTCCTGGGCATGCTGGAGTTGGAGCTGAGCCCCGGCGCCCGCGTCACCACCGATCCGAAGATCACGGACGGTGCCTTCTCCATCTCCCTCTGGCACCAGAAGGGCGCCGTGGGACCCCAGGTGGCCCGCGCCCAGCTCGCTGTCCTGCGCTCC
>CALCXL010000897.1 GCA_937907595.1 uncultured Pseudomonadota bacterium | reverse complement strand
ACGATCAGATCAACCCGAACCAATCCCTGCTTGACGGCGAGGGGGACACATGAGCTGAGCGGGGGACGCCTACGCCGCGGGCCCTCGCCCCATGGACCCCACCACGCGGCCCCTTCCACGGCCTCCACCGCACTGCCGTGCACCACGGCCCCCGGGCAGGGTTTCCTGCCCGCCGCAGCCCCAGCCCCGGCGCCTGCTGGCCACCGCCCAGGGCAGGCTCTACTCTTGCCGCCCTTTCGGGCCGGAGTCCCCATGAACGTCGCTGAGATCCGCCGCACCTTCGTGAGCTTCTTCGAGGAGCGCGGGCACACCGCGGTGCCCAGCGCGTCGCTGGTGCCGGAGAACGACCCCACCCTGTTCTTCGTCAACGCCGGCATGGTCCCATTCAAGGACGTCTTCACCGGCCAGGAGCAGCGCGCGTACAGCCGGGCGGTGACGGTGCAGAAGTGCATGCGCGTCTCCGGCAAGCACAACGACCTGGACAACGTCGGGTTCACCGCGCGGCACCACACCCTCTTCGAGATGCTGGGCAACTTCTCCCTGGGCGACTACTTCAAGGAGGAGGCCATCGAGTTCGCGTGGACGTTCCTGCGGGAGGTCATGGGCCTGCCCGCGGACCGGCTGCTGGTGACGGTCTACGAGGACGACGAGGAGAGCGCGGCCATCTGGCGCCGGATGGGGCTGCCGCCCGAGCGCATCGGCCGCTGCGGGGAGAAGGACAACTTCTGGTCGATGGGGCCGACGGGGCCCTGCGGTCCCTGCTCGGAGATCTTCTGGGACCTGCAGAGCGACTTCGTGCTGGACAACGAGCCGGACCCCTGGGGCTTCGGCCACGACGCCGGCCGCTACATGGAGATCTGGAACAACGTCTTCATGCAGTACGAGCGCTACGAGGAGGGCGGCGTCGTCAAGCAGCGCGACCTCCCCCGACCCTCGGTGGACACGGGCATGGGCCTGGAGCGCATTGCGGCGGTGAGCCAGGGCCACAAGAGCAACTGGGAGATCGACGAGCTGCAGACGATCATCGCCCACGCGGGCCGGATCGCCGGCAAGAGCTACGGCCCCGACGAGGACGACAACGTCTGCATGCGCGTCATCGCCGACCACAGCCGCGCCGCCGCCTTCCTGGTGGGCGACGGCGTGATGCCGGCCAACGAGGACCGGGGCTACGTCCTGCGGCGGGTCATGCGGCGCGCGATCCGCTACGGCGTGAAGCTGGGCATCGACCGCCCCTTCCTGCACGAGACGGTGGGCACGGTCATCGGGCTGATGCAGGAGCACTATCCCGCCCTTCGGGACCGCCAGGACTTCATCCTCAAGGTCATCGCCAACGAAGAGGAGACCTTCCGGTCCACCCTCGACCGCGGCCTGGAGCTGCTGGATGGCGAGTTCGCCGGGCTCGCGGCCGGCGCGCCCCTGGCGGGCGACGTGGTCTTCAAGCTGCACGACACCTTCGGCTTCCCGCCGGACCTGACCGAGATCATCGCGGGCGAGCGTGGCCACGGCATGGACCGGGACGGCTACGACGCCGCGATGAAGGAGCAGCGGGAGCGGAGCCGGGCCTCGTGGAAGGGCTCGGGGCAGACGGAGCTGGGGGACGCCTACCGGCAGCTGGAGCACGGCGGGCCCACCCGCTTCGAGGGCTACGACGCCACGGAAGGCAAGGGCGAGCTCCTGGCCATCCTGGTGGACGGGCACCGGGTCGCCGAGGCCACCGAGGGCCAGGCGGTCGAGCTGGTGCTCGACGCCACCCCGTTCTACGCCGAGTCCGGCGGCCAGGTGGGCGACACGGGCCGGGCCGAGGGCGAGGGCGGCAGCGCCCGGATCGACGACTGCCAGAGGCCTGGCGGCAGCGTGTTCGTGCACCGCGGGGTGGTGGAGCGCGGCACCCTGCGCACCGGGGCCACGGTCCGGCTGGCGGTGGATGCGGAGCGGCGCGCCGACATCATGCGCAACCACACCGGCACGCACCTGCTGCACGCCGCCCTGCGCGCGGTGCTCGGCACCCACGTCCAGCAGAAGGGCTCCCTGGTGGACGACGAGCGCTTGCGCTTCGACTTCAGCCACTTCGAGCCCATCCCCCCCGGGCTCCTCTCCGAGCTGGAGCGGTCGGTCAACGATCAGATCCTCGCCGACGTGGCCACGGTCAGCGACGTCACGGACATGGACGAGGCCGTCGCCCGGGGGGCCATGGCCCTCTTCGGGGAGAAGTACGGCGACGTCGTGCGGTTGGTGGAGGTGCCCGGCTATTCCACCGAGCTCTGCGGCGGCACCCACGCCCGCGCCACCGGTCAGATCGGGCTGCTCAAGATCACGTCGGAGGCCGCCATCGCCGCCGGCGTGCGCCGCATCGAGGCCGTCACGGGTCGCCGGGCCTTCGCCGCGCTGCAGGACATGGCCCGTCGGGAGACTGAGCTCGCCGGGCTGGTGCGGGCCCGCGGGGACGAGGCGGTGGAGAAGGTCGGCCGACTCCTGGAGGATCGCAAGGCCCTCCAGCGGCAGGTCGAGGAGCTGAAGCAGCAGTTGGTGGTCGCCGGCAGCGGCGGCGGCGGGCCCCAGGCCCG
Organism: uncultured Pseudomonadota bacterium; assembly: GCA_937907595.1. GTDB lineage: Bacteria > Myxococcota_A > UBA796 > UBA9615 > UBA9615 > CALCXL01. The sequence goes on along the minus strand of CALCXL010000897.1, from coordinate 1,041 downwards.
CGACATCGGCGGGGTTCAGGTGCTGGCGACGATCCTGGAGGGGGCGAGCGGCAAGGAGCTGCGGGGCCACGGCGACGCGCTGTTGGACACCCTCGGCAGCGGCGTCGTCGTCCTGGGCGCGGCGGAGGAAGGCAAGGCCAGCCTCCTGGTCAAGGTCAGCAAGGATCTGACGGATCGCGTGAAGGCAGGGGACCTGGTGCGCGAGTTGGCCCCCCTGGTGGGCGGACGGGGCGGTGGGCGCCCGGAGATGGCCCAGGCCGGTGGGAAGGACCCGGCGGGCCTGCCGGCGGCGCTGGAGCGGGCCTACGAGCTGATCGCGGCCGCGCTGACCTGAGGTGCTCTGCGAGCGACGCCGCGGCGGAGGGCGGACCGGCGATCGCAACCGGCTCCACCAGAGGACCGGATCGTCGCGCAGGCGGGGGTGGTACATTCAACAGCGATCGTGCGCTGGCGGGGGCTGGCTGCGACGAGTGAGGGGTACCCGATGAACGCTCCGGCGGGCGACGACCCGGCCGCTCTCCCGCACGTGGACGCGCTCGCGTCGGCGATGGACTGCCTGTCCGTGGGGGCGCTGCTGCTCGACCGCGAAGGGCGCCTGCTGTGGGTGAACCGCTCGCTCCGGGCCAGCCTGGGCTGGGCTGAAGGCGCGGCGAACCCCGCCCTGGGGCAGCGGCTGCAGGACCTGCCGAACCTGGGCGGCCTGCGTGCGCTCATCGACCGGGTCAACGCCGGCCACGAGGTCCGCGCCGCGCTGGCCGAGTTCACGTCGCTCTCCGGAAAGACCGTGTCCTTCTCGCTGGACGCGGGGCCCTTGCCCTCCCGCGGAGCCGACGGCGGCGAAGGCGTGCCCGCCACCTGGGTCCTGTTGCGGGATCTCGCCCAGCGCGACCCTCTGGCCGGTCGGCTGCGCAAGGCCCAGCAGATGGAGTTCGTTGGCGTGGCGGTCGCCGGCGTCATCCACGACCTCAACAACATCCTCACGGCGCTCGGCGGCACCGTGGAGCTCATGCGGGCGGGCGAGGTGACCGGGGATGCCCTGGT
>CALCXL010000896.1 GCA_937907595.1 uncultured Pseudomonadota bacterium | reverse complement strand
AGGCAGCGGCTGACCAGGGCCTCCAGCTCCGGGGTGGTCTGCGCGGCCGGGTTCATGCGGTACATGGGCCGCGGGGTCTCGTGCAGGTGCGCGTTGAGGACCTGGATGGGGTCCCCGTCAAACGGCGGCGCGCCGGTCAGCATGGCGTACAGCAGGATGCCCACGGCGTAGATGTCCGCCCGGTGGTCCACGTTGGCGTGGCGGTCCAACGCCTCGGGCGAGGTGTATTTGGGCGAGCCCAGGAACTTGCCGGCCAGGGTGATCTCGCTGACCTCGTCCCGGAACTTGACCAGGCCGAAGTCCAGGACCTTCACGAAGTCCGTGTCCTCGTCCCGGTCGATGAGCAGGACGTTGGCCGGCTTGAGGTCCCGGTGGATGATCCCCTTGGCGTGGGCCTCCCGCAGGCTCTTGCAGACCTGCTTGGCGACGTGGATGGCGCGCTGGGCGCTGAAGATGCCCTGGTGGGCCAGGACCGTGCGCAGGTCGTTGCCGGCCAGGAACTCCATGACGATGTACAGCCGGCCGATCTCGTCCTGGCCGAAGTCGTAGACCGTGATGGTGTTCGGGTGCTGCAGGCGGGCGGCGGCGGCGGCCTCCCGCAGGAAGCGGGCGTCGAAGTTGGGGTCGTCCTCCAGGGATTCGGGGGCCTTGAGGATCTTCAGGGCCACGCGGCGGTTCAGGGGCGACTGGGTGGCCATGTAGACCTCCCCCATGCCGCCGCGCCCCACCATCTTCTCGATGTTGTAGCGCCCCGCGAACAGGTCTCCGGGGTTGGGCATGTCGTGGCCGTGCGCGACCCGGAACTTCCCGGTCGCGAGCCCGTCCATGCCCTTGGTGCCGTCCTGCGGCATCGGCCTCCCGGCTTCCCCTGCTGCCACCCGGTCTCCCTTCCCCGAAGCTCCGCCCCTCTGGACGATGCCCGGGCGAGTCGAAAACCCTTGTCCGTTGTGGACTTTGGAGCCTTCGCTCGCGACCGCAGGTCGGCTCACTCTACCAGCCTGCAACCGCCGAACAGCGCTCGTAGCACCATTGCCACTGCAGCCGGAAGGGACGAGGCCGCCGACCCTTTCGGGGGAGCTTGCCGATCGGGATCGGTCGGGCCGGATCGAGGCCGCCGACGGCGCGCACGCGATGGGATCCAGGGCGTGCCGGATCGGGACGGCGGCGGGACCTGCGACGGATCAGCGCCCGGGCAGGAGCCGGATCGCCGCCCGGAGCAGGGGCCGACGCACGCGGCTCATGAGGCCGCGGCTGGCGGCGGTGGGGTCGTCGGGCTCGTTGCCGCCGTTGAGCAGCAGCCAGTCCGCCGCCGTCTGCAGCACGGGCCGGGGGAGGCGACGCTCGGTGCGCTCCGCCAGCGGACCGCCCACCACCCGCTCCCAGTCCTTGCGGAAGAGCGCCGGGGAGCCCGGGTCCACGCGGGTGACCTCCACCCCGTCGGGCCCGGCGACGCGCACCATCTCCATCGTGGCATCCAGATCGCTGCGGTCCTCGCCGGGCAGGCCCACCATGACCCGCAGGCCCAGGTTGATGCCGGCGCCCCGGACCGCGGAGACGGCGCGGTAGACGTCGGCGGGGCCGTAGGACCAGTCCAGGGACGAGAGCAGCCGCGAGGAGCCCGAGGCCGCGTCGAGCTCCACCCGCGTCAGCCCCGCCTCCGCCAGACGCGCCAGCAGGTCCACCGGCAGGGCGCCCGGGTGGGCGCACCCCTCGAAGGGCACGCGGGGCCCGCTCTTCAGGGCGTCGGCGAACTCCCGCAGCCACAGGCGGTCGAAGAGGAAGACCTCGTCGGTGAAGACCAGGCGGTCGAACTCGAAGCGGTCCGCCAGGCGGCGCACCTCGTCGGCCACCTCCCGCGGGGCCCGTCGACGGTAGGGCCGGCCGAACACCGACGCCGAGCAGTAGCCGCAGGGCAGCGGGCAGCCCCGGGCCGACGCCAGCGCCAGGGGCCGGTACTTGCGGTGGTCCCGCCAGCGCTCCAGGTGGATGCGCGTGCTGTCCGGCTCGCGCAGCGGCCAGGGCAGGCGCTCCAGGTCGATGGTGCGCGCCTTGCCCGCCGAGCGCCGCAGCTGGCCCTGGTCGTCCAGGTAGTGCAGGCCCGGCACCCGGTCCAGGAGCTCGGGGCTGGGCCGGTGGTGCGCCGCGCGCAACGCCAGCAGCAGCTGCAGCGTGGCGTCCTCGCCCTCCCCCGGCACCACCGCGTCCGCGCCGCCGCGCAGGTACTCCTCGGGGCGCAGCCCGGCGTCGGGGCCGCCTGCGACCACCACGGCGCCGGTGCGCCGCGCGATCGCCATCAGCTCCAGGGCCGACGAGCGCGTGGTGGGGTGGGTGTGGATCCAGGCCATGCGCGGCCGCCCGCGCGAGCAGGCCACCTCGAAGGACTCCAGGGACAGCCGGAACGTGGAGTCCCAGACGCGCACCGCCGCGCCCGCCTCCTGCTGCAGCCAGGCCGCCACCTCCGCCGGCTGGAGCGGGGGCAGGGGGTGCATGAAGCCCAGGGGCCGCTTGTCCTGGGCCACCAGGTAGGCGTGGGCGAAGAGGACTTCCAGGTCGCTCAACGGGGGTCCTTCGGGGCGGCGCCGGGCACCTCGGTCGACTCCTTCGGAGGCTCCTCGATGTCGCCGGTCGATGCCCAGGGAAAGGTCGTCGGGATGCGCACTTCGAAGACGCCGCAGCGGTTCACGCCGTAGAGGGTACCCGAGGGGCTGTCGAGCACCACCTGCCGCGGCGGGGCCCCCAGCGGCGCCCAGGCCTGGTGCCACGGGACCTCGGCGTCGACGAGGCTCGCGCGGGCGTCCACCGACGACGTCACGTAGACCGAGCGGTCGGCCATGGACCAGTGCACCTGGGACGGCCAGTTGCCCACCCTCACCCGGTCCAGCACGTGGCCGATGTCGCGCTTGAGGGCCTGCACGCCGGTCAGGACCGGGGGTGGGTTGGGGCGCCCGCGCACCACCGCCGCCGCGCCCCGCAGGGAGACCTGGCCCGCCGGCCCGTGCGCCACCACCAGCCGCTCGGGGCCAGGATCCACGTCCTCGGCCCAGGGTCCCACGAAGGCGGAGGCCTGCACCGCCCCGGCCGGGTCCCGCAGGACCAGGTGGCCCAGAGGCCCTCGACGCAGCCGCACCACGCTGCCCGGGGCCTGGTCCAGGTCCTGGGTGCGACCCGGCAGGTCCCAGCGCTCGGCCGGGTGGCTGGGATCCACCGCCACCACGCTCCCGTCGGCGCAGGCCGCCCAGACCCGCTGGCTGACGTGCTCGTACCCTGCGTCCCGAGGCTCACAGACCTCCTCGGTCTGCACCCGGGCCACCCGCTCCATCACCGACGCCTTCCACCACTCCACGATCAGCCCGGCCTGGCCGTCGACCAGGCGCAGCACCGGCGCGTCGTCCCCTCCGGTGCTGACCAGCAGGCCGCCGGGCGGGTCCACGGGGCGGGTCTCGTTCACGACGCCGGTGGTGCTGAAGCGCTCCAGCACCGCGCCGTCGCCCCGCAGCGCCACCAGGTAGGGCAGGTTGCCGGGCACCACCCCCAGGCTGTGCAGGTCGCTGCGCTTCAGCAGGAGCTTCGTGACGGGGTGGTGGGCGATCGCGTCGCAGTTCCAGCGCTCCAGGCCGCCGACCCGCACCGCAGCGAGCAGCGCCGCCAGCAGGATCGGGCCCGCCCAGCGCTCCACCGGACCGCGCGCCGCGGGCCAGGCGCCGGCCAGGGCCCCGACGATCGCCGCCGACCCCCAGGCCGTCTCCAGGCCGAACGTCGCCTCCGCCAGCAGGCCCAGCCCTCCGCCGAGCAGCGCGCCGGAACGATCCGGCTTGACGCGACGGGCCAGGAGGAAGGCCGCGGCCAGGGCGAGCGCCCCGGTCGGCGCGGTCAGCAGCAGGTCGGGCAGCAGGAGCACCCCCGCCGCGATCGCGTCCTCCCAGGAGGCGGGCAGCAGACCGCCGCCGAAGGGACGCACCCGGGAGGCCGCCGCCCAGGCCACCGCGCCCAGCAGGCCCCGGACGCCGGGGGAGAGGTCGAAGGCGGAGGACGGAGGCGCAGGACGGCCACGCCCAAAGAACCACAAGGCGACCGCCACCGGCACCCAGGGGAGCGGGCGGGTGGCGGCGACGACGGGACCCAGCATCGCCAGCAGGCCCCAGAGCCCCAGCGCGTCGACCAGGGGGCCCAGCGCGGGTCGACGGAATCGAACGATCGCAAGAATTCCGACGATCGTCGTCGCCGCGGGCCCGGCCAGCGCCGGCACCGACGCCAGAAAGGCGGCCGGAATCGCCACCGCATCGAGCACCGGATGCGCCGTGCCCAAGCCCCACGAGAGCAGCAGGGGAGCGAAGATCAGGGCGAGGACGGGGGCCGCGCGGCGCGTCCACTGGGGGGGGATGACCTGCATCGAGCGGCGGTCCACGCTATCGCCGTCACGGAAAGACTGTCAAAGCGGGTAGGCTGCGCGTCTTGCCGGGGTCGGCTCGGGGTATCTATACTCCGCCGGTCCGGGCCCCCGGAACGTGAGCCGATCGAGAGCCCTCCGGGGCGGCAGACGGAGAGACATGGCCAACGAGCCGTCCATCGAGAATGACGTCAACGAAGCTTCTGCCAGCCCCACTGGCGGATCGTCCTTCGGCGTCGGAGGCCTGTCGGACGTAGGCCGGGTACGCGAACTGAACGAAGACAACTGGCACTGGGAGCCCGTGGACGGGGACATCGCGCTGTACGCGGTGGCCGACGGCATGGGCGGCCACGACAAGGGCGAGGTCGCCAGCCAGGTGGCCGTTGAGACGCTCTTCGTCGAAGCCCGCCGGGTCTTGTCGGAGAGCAGCGCGCGGGACGTCGTCTCCATGCGGAACTCCCTGCGTGAAGCCTTCCAGAACGCCAACCGCGCCGTGGTCACCCAGGGTGAGGAGCAGGACTCCAACATGGGGACCACGCTCTGCGCGGCGCTGGTCTACCAGGACAAGGACGCGTACATCGCCAACGTGGGCGACTCGCGCGTGTACCTGTTCCGCGAGGGCGCCCTGCGCCAGGTCAGCCGCGACCACAGCCTGGTCGCCTACCTGGTCCAGCTGGGCGAGCTGTCGGCCGAAGAGGCCCGCAACCACCCCTCGGGCAACATCCTGGTCCGCTCGATCGGCTCGGTGCCGGAAGTGGAGATCGACATCTTCCACGTCGAGGTCAAGAGCGGCGACCGCATCCTGCTCTGCAGCGACGGCCTGTGGGGCGAGGTCCCCGACGACGACCTGCTGGAGAAGCTGCGCAGCCTCCCCGATCCCCAGGTGGCCTGCCAGGAGCTGGTCGATCTGGCCAACAACAACGGCGGCCGCGACAACACGACCCTGGTGGTCGTGAACATCTGAGGCCATGCCGTGAAGTCCCTCCCCCTGCTCAGCCTCTCCACGCTCCTCCTCCTGGGCAGCGCCCACGCCGGCGACGTCGACCCCGCGGCCGTGCCCGCCCGGGGCAGCGTCGCGCCGGCCTTCGGTCTGCACGAGCTGACCACCAAGAAGTCGGCCGAGCCCGTCGTCCACGAGCTGGACGAGCACTGTGGCAGCCGCCCGGGTGAGACCACGGCGGTGCTGGTGGTGTTCGTGGGCGCCGACGGCACCGAGGACCTCAACCTGGCCAACAGCTGGCACAAGAAGCACAGCAAGGCCGGCCTGGAGATCCTGGCGGTCTCCACCGTGCCCGAGCCCGACGACTTCACCGCCACGGTGGAGCGGGCCCGCCTGCGCTTCCCGGTGCTCAACGATCGCCACGGCATCGTGGCCCACCGCTACGGCGTGAACCAGACGCCCTTCTCGTTCCTGCTGGACGAGTCCTGCCGGGTGCTGGGCTTCTCCAACCGCACGCTGGTGGCCGACTCCGCCACCCTGGGCGGCGCCATCGCGGCGCAGGTCAGCGGCCAGCTGGGCTCGCTGGGCAAGTAGCGGCCTCCGCGGCCGCCGCCCTCCCCTGTCCTATCGACCGTAGACCGGCCGGCCCTCGCGGCCGCCGTCGTCGGTGCGGTCGCGGCCCGAGCTTCCGCGGCTCAGGGTGTTGCACAGGAAGCTGCCGTCGATGGCGACGGGGGCCGCCTCGTCGGCGCCGTCCACCACCATGGGCACGTCGACGCAGGCGAAGGTCCCGGTCTTGCTGCCCTCATCGAGCACGATGCTGCACTCGCCGCCCTCGGCCAGATCCGCCGAGCTGCGCAGGCCGGACTCGGGCGACTCGTACTCCAGG
>CALCXL010000895.1 GCA_937907595.1 uncultured Pseudomonadota bacterium | reverse complement strand
CTGGTGCGCGCCCTGCCTCAAGGAGATGCCGAAGCTCAACGAGCTGCAGGCGGAGCTCGGCGACCGGGGCCTGCAGGTCATCTCGGTCTCCGCCGACGATCCGAAGGACATCTCCAAGGTCAAGCTGGTCACGAAGCGCATGAAGTACACGCCGGTGGTGCTCCTGGACACCGAGGCGAAGGCCATCAGCACCTACAATCCGAACAAGGACATGCCCTTCACCTTCATCGTCACCGTCGACGGTGAGGTGGCGCACACCAAGAAGGGCTTCACCGAGGGCGACGAGGTCAAGTTGCGTCACTGGGTGGAAGAACTGCTCCCGAAGGGCTGATACTCCCCGCCATGCAGAAACTGGTCTTCGCGCTCGCCGCCGTGCTGCTCCTGCCGGCGCTGCCCGCCCACGCGGTGCAGTTGGGTGATCCGAAGACCGGCCAGGCCCTGCCCGGCGCGCAGCTCAAGGTGAACAACACCTTCTATTACAAGTGGAACCACTTCCTGGACGACGACGTCGACGACGACCTGATCCCGCCGGCGCAGTACCACGAGTTCATCAACCGGGTCCGCGCGGATCTGCAGATCGAGCAGTTCAGCCTGGGCGCCCAGCTGGACATCGTGGGCCTGGTGCCCGGCTGCGATGCCGGCGCCGACGGCTGCGGTGTGCACCCCAACCTGCGCGGACCCACCTGGCCCGAGGGCGCGGACCCGCTGTCCCTGGTGGAGCTCGAGAAGGTCTGGGCGAAGTACCAGGGCAAGAACATCCAGGTCTCGCTGGGTGACTTCTACGCCTCCTTCGGCCGCGGGATCGTGCTGGCGCTCCTCAAGAAGCCGGAGATCGACCAGGACAACAGCCTGCGCGGCGCCCGCTTCGACCTGTTGACCAAGAACTTCGACTTCACGTTCCTGGGCGGCATCACCAACCCCGGCCAGGTCTCCCTGGAGCTGCGCAACACGGCCATCCGCAACGACCTGCTGTCCCCGGGATCGCTGATCGTCGGCGGCCAGTGGAAGCTGCGGCCCGTACGCGGCTTCGCCCTGGGCATGCACGGCGTGGGCTACGACCTGCTGGACGAGGAGGCGGCCAAGGGCAGCCTGGGCGGCGTGCTGGAGGCCAACGGGCTCATCGACGGCGGGCTGGACTTCTACGTGGAGGCCAACGGCGTCTTCTACAAGGAGCCCGTAGGCGACGCGGCCAGCGCGGAGATCGCCTACGAGGACCGCAGCGGCTACACGATCTACGGCGTGGCCACGGCCTACCTCGGCGCGCTGACCCTGACCGTGGAGGGCAAGCGCTACAAGGACGCGCAGATCCTTCGGCGCGACGGCCCGGTGACCCCCCTGCAGTACGTGCTGCCGCCCAGCCTGGAGCACGAGCCGTCGGTGACCGAGGACGTCAACGCGGCCATCCAGTCCAACGACGTCACCGGCTGGCGCGCCCGCGGCGACCTGTGGTTCCTGCAGAGCGACACGACGGTCTGGGCCAGCGTCTCCAACAGCGTCGACGACACCCCCGTGCAGGACTTCAACGACGAGCGGGAGGTCATGCTGCACGGCCAGATCGGCGTCGATCAGCCGATCTCCCTGGGCGAGCACGCGGTGCTGCACGTCAACGGCGACATCGGATACCGCCACGACTTCCCGGTGCACAACGACGACGACGAGTCCAACTTCTTGCGGGCCTGGGGCCTCTTCCACTTCCGGGCCGACGTGGGCCTGACCGCGGGCGACCACAGCTGGGAGCTGGTCAGCACCTACCGCCGCCAGCACTACACGCTGCCGGCGCCGATCTGCTGGACCATCGGCGGCGAGGAGACCTGCTCAGAGGACGAGGGCTGGGTGGCGATGGAGAACGCGCTCTCCTACACCTACAAGGGCAGCTACACGATCGCCGTGCACGTGGACTACACGGACGACAACATCGTCCAGCAGACCCAGACCAACGGCTCCATCGGCAACCTGCACTACGACCCGCTGTGGCAGTCGTCGGTCTACCTGGGCGGGGAGGTCATCCTCAAGCCGGTGCAGAACCTGGAGGTCGCGATCTTCGGCGGCTCGCAGAAGGCGGGCATCGTCTGCACCGGCGGCGCCTGCCGCAACGTGCCGGCCTTCACCGGCGTCAAGGCCAAGGTCAGCGTCAATTTCTGAGAATTTCGCGCTGCTGGCCTTCTTCTTCAGCACCCTGGCCTGGGTCGCCGGCGTGTTCGCTCTGCACTACTCGAAGGGGGGCTTCCGCTGGCCCACGCGGGCCAACCTCCTCCCCATCGACCGCATCGGCCCCATGGCGCCCCGGGACTGGCTGTCCATGGTGGGCGACTCCGCGGGCGTGCCGTTGCGCCCCCAGGACGGCGGCGACGGCGCGGTGGGGGAGATCGACGGCTGGACGGTCCGCCTGCAGCACCGCGTCGGCAGCGTGCAGCTGAGCGTGAGCTGCGACACCGACGGCGCCATCCCCCGGCTGTTCGAGCTGGCCGCCGAGGGCATCATCCAGTCGGCCGACCTGCGCACCGGCGACGACGTCTTCGATCGACGCGTCCTGCTCCGGGGCCCCGACCGCGTGGTGGCGGCGTTGATGGGCCGGGACCAGCGCGCCCGGGTCCTGGCGATGCAGGAGGCCGGCAAGCTGAGCGTGCAGGGATCCGTCGTGACCGCGACCGTCTCGCGACCCCGGGGCGGCCCCGATCGCACCGCGCGGCTGGTGCGCGACGTCGTCGCCCTGGCCCAGGCCCTGGCCATGCGCCCCGACGAGAATGGGGACCGCCTGCTGGCGCGGGTGGTCGACGCCGCCGAGACCCCCACCCTGGCCACCACCGCCCTGGAGGAGCTCGCCAGCCGCTGGCCGGGGCGGGTGAAGGAGGCCCGGTCGCTGCTGGCCGAACAGGGGAGCGCGGGCCTGCTGTCCCGCCTGGAGGAGCTGATCGAGCAACGCCGGCGACAGGAGCGGGCGGCGGCGGGGGCTGGCGGGGAGCTGGCGGTGGTGGACCCGGGACAGGCGGGGGCCCTGAGCGAGGTGCGCCGGGGCGAGGTCTCCCTGAAGAAGGACTGATCTTCGCGCGGGTCCGGTCCTACACAGGGGACCGATTGACAGCCCCCTTGCCGGTCCACATGATTCTGCATCCACGGGGGAAGCCCCCCCTGTTCGCGACGACCAAGAACCCCCGATTCCCAGGATTCGCCCCGACATGAAGCGCCTGCTGCTGACCACCCTCGCGCTCTGCCTCCTTCCCGTCGCCGCCCAGGCCAAGAAGCTGGACGTCAAGGAGCTCTCCGCCAACTCGACGCTCACCGACAAGGAGAAGGGCATCGTCTACAGCGCGGACAAGGCCCTGAACGACAACGTCGCGGACATGTGGATCGAGGGCGAGGGCAGCTCGGGCCTGGGCAAGTACGTCGGCGTGAAGTTCGACGGAGAGGTGGAGGTCGCCAAGATCCGCATCTGGGCCGGCTGCTTCATCGACCAGGAGTTCTGGGAGCGCCACAACCGCATCCAGGACCTGGAGTTCAAGTTCCCGGACTTCAGCTCCGAGCGCGTCACGCTCAAGGACGTGATGGAGCCCCAGTGGATCGAGCTCAAGGAGCCCAAGACGCTGGACAACTTCAAGATCTACCTGCGCGCCGTGTACGCCGGGAACACCTGGAACGACACGCCGATCACCAAGATCGAGTTCTTCGACAAGGAGGGTGAGATCAGCGCGGTGGAGAACCTGAAGGTCACCGCCAGCAGCGAGTACAAGGACGAGGCCAACGCCTACGCCGCCTCCAAGGCGGTGGACGGCTGGATGGACACTCACTGGGTGGAGGGCGGCGCCTCGGGCGAGGGCGAGTCCCTGTCCATCGATCTGGGCGGCAGCAAGAGCCTCAAGCGCTTCGGCATCAGCACGGGCTTCGACGCCACCGACTCCTTCTTCGCCGGCGCCAACCGCGCCTCGGCCGTGACGCTGACCTTCTCCGACGGCAGCAGCGAGGACTTCGCCCTGGAGGACCGCCAGGGGCTGCAGACCTTCGAGCTCGGCCACACCACCTCCACGGTCAAGGTGACGGTCAAGAGCGTGGTCAAGGGCAAGACCACCGACGACCTGTACATCGGCGAGGTGCGGTTCTGGCAGTAGCCGGCGCGCCCCCCCCCAAAGCAGAAGGCCCCGGCGACGATGCCGGGGCCTTCTGCGTTCTGAGGTGCCGGAAGGGCCGGCGGGGCTACTTCTCTTCCAACACCACCGAGACGAGGCCGCGGGCAGGCCGGCCGTCGCGCTCCAGGTCGATGCGGTGCAGCGTCATGGTGTAGAGGCGGCGCTTGTCGCCCAGGTCGTCGACGGCCGTCAGGCTGAAGCCGGGACGGAACTCCGCGTGGGTCTCCCCGGCGCGGCTGTTCATCCGAAAGGCGAAGGTGCCGGTCTCCGACCAGCCCTCGAACTGGATCTGCACGCGACCGCCCTGGTCGAACTCCCACTGCTCGCGGCCGCCGCGGGCCAGCTCCACCCAGCGGGAGTCGGTTGGCAGCACCCGGGACAGGTCCCGGTCCAGGTTGGCGCCGGTCTCCTCCAGGTGGAACACGCGGGCGTCCAGGCCGCGCTGGGCAGCGGCGATCTTCTTGACGTCCTCCTCCAGGGCGGCGACGCGGTCGTCGGTCTTCTTGCCCGCCAACCAGGGGGAGGCCGAGGGGGCCAGGGCGACGCCGCCGAGGACCGCCGCCAGCACGGCCAGGGGCAGGTGGTTGGAACGATCGGTCATCGGGCTCCCTTGAGGCGTGGGTCGTCCACGCGGTTCATCGGCACCCCGGGCAAGCCCAGGACCGGGTCCTCCAGCCGCTTGTGGGTGCCCTGGACCAGGCGAACGACGTCGGGGTGCTCGGGCGCTTCGCTGTAGACGGGGCGCGTGGTCAGCACGACGTGCGGGCCCTTGCCGGGGCCGCGGGCGTACCAACGGGCCTCGCCCAGGTACTTGCCCCGGGAGCCGGCCTGGCCCAGCACGGCGCGGCCCACGGTGACCCCGTCGTCGGTCAGCTCGCGGCTGTGCGAGCCGAGCACGAGGTCGGCCTTGCTGGCCCGGGCCAGGGCCTTGTCCGCGTCCATGCCCAGGTTGGACAGCACGACCACCAGCTCCGCTCCCTGCTCGCGCAACAGGGCCACCTGCGCGCGGGCCGCCTTGTGCGGGTCCGTGGCGTGAAAGCCCAGGCCCGAGGCGTCACCGGGTAGGACCGAGGTCACCCCCACCACGCGGTCGCCGTGGGTCACCAGCAGCGAGGGCTGGAAGATCTGCTGGTCCTGATCGTCCAGCAGGTTGGCCGACAGCAGGGGGAAGGGGGCCCGGCGGGCCAGGGTCTGCAGGTAGGCCAGGCCCGCGCCCAGGTCCAGTCGGCCCACGCCCATGGCGTCCAGACCGGCCACGCCGCCGGCGTCGATCATGAGGATCGCCTTGAGGCGGCGCGCGGCCTCCTCCGTGCCGGTCATGGCCATGTCCAGCTTGAACAGGCGGTTGCCGGAGTCGAACCAGAAGCCCGGGGCCTCCGCCCGGAGCTGGCCCACCAGCGCCGCCTCCTGGGCCAGGCCGCCCAGGGGAATGCTGGGGCACTCGCAGGGGTCGCCCTCCCCCATGCGGTTGCTGGTGAAGAGCACGCGGGCGAGCAGATCGGCCTGCCCGGTGGGCGCCGGATCGGCGAAGGGGAGCCCGGTGACCACGCGCGACGGGGACGCGGCGGTCAGCAGGGGCAGCAGGAGCAGGGTGATCAGGAGTCTCATGGGCCGCGCGGGAGTGTAGCGAGTAGGACCGGCGCGCGGGTCCGGTCGGGGCGCGGCGTACCCAGGCGCACCCTACCCGGCAGCGGGCTCCAGGCCCTGCCACGAGCCCTCGTCGTGCTCCGCGTGCTCGTCGGCGTACTCCTCGTCCTCCCGGGCCTCCCGGGGGATCCAGCCCCCCTCGGTGGGGGCCCGGTGGTCCTCGCCGCCGAAGAGCACCCGGAGGTCCTCGGCGACCATGTAGAAGGCCGGCACCAGCAACAGGATGATGAAGGTCGCGAAGAGGACGCCGAAGCCCAGGGAGATCGCCATGGGGATCAGGAACTTCGCCTGCACCGACGTCTCGAAGATCATCGGCATCAGGCCGAAGAAGGTCGTCAGCGACGTCAGCAGGATCGGGCGGAAGCGCCGCGCACCTGCGTTGACGATCGCGTCCCAGGCCGAGGCCCCCTCCGCCCGGTAGCGGTTGGTGGTGTCCACCAGCACCAGGGAGTCGTTCACCACCACGCCGGCGAGGGCGATGATGCCGAGGGCGGAGACAAAGGACAGCTGGTAGCCCATCACCAGGTGGCCGACGACGGCGCCGACGAAGCCGAAGGGGATGGCGCTCATGATGATCAGCGGCTGCACGTAGCTGCGCAGGGGGATCGCCAGCAGCGAGAAGATGATGAACAGCGCCAGCAGGAAGTTGGGTCCCAGGGACGAGAAGACCTCCCCCTGCTCGCGCTGCTCGCCCACCAGGCTGACCTCCAGGCCGTCGTAGGTGCTCTGCAGGCGGGGGATGAGCTCGCCCTGCACGGAGGCGAGCACGTTCTGCGGGGAGCGCACGCCGGCGGCCAGGGCGCCGCTCACGGCCACGACCCGTCGACCGTCCTCGCGGGCGATGGTGGTGGGCGCGCGGTTGCGTCGGAACTCGGCCACCTGGCCCAGGGGCACGAAGCCGCCGCGGGGGGTGCGGATCTCCAGGGACTCCAGGTCGTGCTCGCTGACGCGCTGGTCCTCGGGCAGCCGCACCATGACCTTGATCTCGTTGCGGCCGCGCTGCTCCCGCAGGGCCTCGGCGCCGTAGAAGGCCGTGCGGATCTGGCTGGCGACCATCTGCGAGGTCAGGCCCAGGGGGACGGCGACCTCCTCCTTGAGGCGGAAGTCGAGCTGTCGCTTGCCGCTGGCGAAGCCGTTCTCGATGTTCGTGAGGTCCTGGTAACCGTCCAGGGCCTCTGCGAGGTCGGCGCTGGCGGCCCCAAGCACCTCCGTCTTGCGGTGGGCCACCTGGACGGAGACCGCGGCGCCCGCCGAGGGACCAGCGCTGGAGCTGAAGATCGCCGACTCGATGCCCACCAGCTCGGGGGTGTTGGCCTGCCACGCGTTCTTGAAGGACTCCGACGTGAACTCGCGCTGCTCCGAGCCCACCAGGTTGAGCTCCAGGGTGACCAGGTGCCCGCCGGCGTCGGAGCTGCCCGCGCCGGGGCCCCGCGCGGTCGGCCCCTGCCCCACCTTGAGGTACATGCCGCGCAGGATGTCGGGCCCGCCGAAGTCGACGAGGGTCTTCTCCGCCGAGGCCTGGATGAGCTCACCGGCGCGCTCGGCGCGGGACGCGTGGCTGCCGTAGGGGAACTTGACCGACGCCGTGATGACGTCGCCCTCCAGGGCCGGGAAGAAGCTGAAGGGCACCAACCCGCTGCCCACGATGCCCACGCCGGTCATGAGGAAGGCCAGGGCCAGGGCCACGGACGCGTAGCGCCAGGTCATGGCGAGCTGGACGGCGGGTCGGTACAGCACCCGGATGTTCCAGGCGAGGCCGGCGGCGACGCGGCCCTGGACCCAGGCGATGGGCCCGGTGTCCTCGCTGTCCTTCATGTGGGCCAGGTGGGCCGGCAGGATGAAGAAGGACTCCAGCAGGCTGAAGCACAGCACGCTGATGACCATCAGCGGGATGATCCGGAAGATCTTGCCGAAGAGGCCCGGGATCAGGAGCAGCGGGAAGAACGCCGCGATGGTGGTGAGGATGGCGAAGGAGACGGGCGTGACCATCTCCATGGCGCCCTCGACGGCCGCGTCGAGCTTGTTCTTGCCCCGCGCCATCCGGGAGAAGCCGGCCTCGCCGATGATGATCGCGTCGTCCACGACCATGCCCAGTACCACGATGAGGGCGAAGAGGCTGACCATGTTCACGGTCAGGTCCATGGTCGGCATCACCAGGAAGGTGCCCAGGAAGGAGATGGGGATGCCCAGGGCCACCCAGAAGGCCAGGCGCAGGTTGAGGAACAGCGCCAGCACCAGGAGCACCAGGATCAGCCCCAGCCGGGCGTTGCGCACCAGCAGGTCGATGCGGCCGCGCAGCATCTCGCTGTCGTCGTTCCAGACGGCCAGGGTGATGTTGGCGGGCACGTCGCCCTTCATCTCCTCCATGTAGGCCTTCACGGCGTCGGCCACGCCCTGGGGCGTCTCCTGGCCCACGCGGTAGGCGGTGACCCGGACGGCGCGCTGGCCGTTGTAGAAGGACGCTTGATCGGTCTCCACGTAGCCGTCGGTGATGGTGGCGACGTCTCCCAACCGCACGGTGGCGCCGTCGGCGGTGGCGCGCAGGATCATGCGCCCGAACTCGGCGCCGGAGCGGCGGCGGTCGGACAGCCGAACCAGCAGCTCGCCCGCGTCGGTCTTGAGGGTGCCGCCGGGCAGCTCCATCGACGCCATGCGGATCTGGCCGGCGACGTCCTGCAGGGTCAGGCCGAACTCCTCCAGCTTCTCCCGGGAGATCTGGATGGCGATCTCCTGGTCGGGCACGCCCTCGATGTCCACCTGGGTGACCGAGGGGTTCTTCAGCAGGTCCAGGCGGGCGCGCTCGGCGATCTCCTGGAGCACGCTCAGCTCCTGGTCGCCGGCGATGACCAGGGAGATCACCCGCTGGCTGCGGCTGGCGATGGCGATCTCCGGGTCCTCGGCCTCCACGGGGAAGCTGCGGATGCGGTCGACGGCGGACTTCACGTCGGCCAGCACGCGATCGGGATCCGCTTCGATCAGCAGCTCCACGGCCACGCTGCCCACGCCCTCGGACGCGCCCGAGGTGACCCGCTTGACGCCGTCGACCCCGCGCACGGCCTCCTCCACCGCCAGGATGATCCCCTGCTCCACCTCGTCCGGGCTGGCGCCGGGGTAGGGCACCGTGACCCGCACCAGGTCCAGGTCGAAGGCGGGGAAGGTCTCCTGCTTGATGCGCGAGACGCCCAGGGCGCCGCCGATGAGGATCACCACCATCAGCAGGTTGGCGGCGACGGCGTTGTTGGCCATCCACGCGATGGGGCCGCGTCGGAGGGGGGAGTCGGACATGGCTCAGCCCTCCGTTGCGGTGTCGGCCGGGGCCTCGGCCGCGGCTTCGCCCCGGGGCAGGGGCCGGACGGTGGCGCCTTCGACCGCCAGGGACGGCGGGGTCACCACCACGCGATCGCCCTCCTCCAGACCGGTCAAGACGAAGGCGGTGTCGCCGTCCTGCCAGCCGATGGAGACGGCGCGCTGCGTCAGCCGATCCTCGGCGTCGACCGTCCAGACCCCCGCGCCGTCCACGATCGCCTCGCGGGGCACGGCGATGGCGCCCGGCACCTCCTTGCCCTCGATCAGGACCGTGACGAAGGCCCCGGGCAGCATGGGCAGGCCCTCGCCGCTCAAGGGGTCCTCGATGGCGACGTAGAGCTCCGCGGTGCGCGTCTGCGCGTCCAGCTGGCCGGCCAGCCGCATGACCTGGCCCTGGCGTTCGATGGGGGCGCCGTCGCCCAGATCCTGGATCAGCCGCACGTCGGAGCCGACCGAGCCGTCGATGCCGGGGATGGCGACGTGGCGAAGCTGCTGCACCGGCACCGCCACCTTGACCCGGAAGCGGTCGGTGCCGACGACGGTGACGATGGCCGCGCCGGGCGCCAGCAATTGACCGACCTCCACGTTCTCCATCAGGACCATGGCGTTGAAGGGGGCCTGCAGGGTCGTCCGCTCCAGGTTCAGCTGCGCGCGCTGCAGGCCGGACTGGGCCGCCGCCAAGGCCGCCCGCGCCGTCTCCATCTGGGGGCCGCGCAGGGCCAGGGGGGCCGAGGAGGCGTCCTTGCCGCCGCCGAGCAGCTCCCACTCGCGGGCCGCCGTCTGCCCCCGCTGCTCCTCCATGGAGAGCTCGACCTGGGCCTGCTGCACCCGCGAGCGCTCCTGGGAGACCGCGACCTCGTAGTCCCGAGGGTCCACGCGCAGCAGGGTCTGGCCCGCTCGGAACCGGCCGCCGGGCACCAGGTCGGGGCTGGTGGAGACGACCTCGCCGGAGACCAGGGAGGACAGGCTCACCTGCTTGTCGCCCTCGACCGTGCCGGCGGCCTGCACCTTCGCCGCGGGGCTCCCCGAGCTCACGGTGATGTACTCCACCGCGGAGATCAGGGCCTCAGGCGCCTTGCGCTCAGCCTTGGTCTTGAAGGACATCAAGCCCTTCGCCGCGCCGACGCCCAGCACCAGGATGATCAGCGGGAGGACGAACTTCAGGACCTTGGACGCAGTCATGGTGCGGCCCTCACTTGAGGCGCCGGGCCCACGAGGACCCCAGCGCGGTGTGCAGATCGGCGCGGGCTCCCAGGAGATCCCGGCGCGCCTGCAGGTGGTTGAGCTCGGCCGACTGGAAGGTGGCGAGCGAGGTCAGAACGGTCAGGTAGTTCACGAGCCCGGCGGCGTACTGCCGCGCGGACTCCTCGTAGGCGGTCTTCGACGCGCGGACCAGCTCGTCCAGAGCGAGCAGGCGGGCCGACTCCGTGTCCTCCCGCGCCAGGGCCGACTCGACCTCCGCGCGGGCGGTCAGCACCGCCTTTGTGAGGGCGTGCGCGGCGGCGTCCTGTCCGGCCAGCGACTGCTGCAGGGCGCCGTGGCGCTGGAAGCCGTTGAAGATCGGCACCGACAGGCCGGCGGACACCCCCCAGGTCTCCCAGGAGTCCCACTCGTTGAAGTGGCGCAGGCCCCAGCCCAGGTTCCCGCCCAGCCGGAAGGTGGGCGCGAAGGACAGGCCCGTGCTGGCGGCGCGCGCCTTCGAGGCCTGCCAGCGGGTGCGGGCGGCGGCCACGTCCGGGCGCTGGTCGAGCAGGTCGGCGGGCACGCCC